>NZ_JBHSFP010000010.1:0-249218 GCF_042654065.1 Sphaerisporangium dianthi
AAGGAAAACCATCCCCACACCCGCGAAGAGTGCGGAAGACGGGAGTAATGCATATTCATGCACTGGCTTTTAACACACTGTTGAGTTCTCAAGAAACGGACGCGTACACCAGCCGGAAACCAGACCCACCAGGAGCCCGACCCCGGTCCGGGGCGTTCATCTCGTGTTTCAAACTTTACCAGTTTCGGACGATCTCCGCAAATCAACCGATCTGCTGTCAACCGCTTAAAACTGCTAAAATTCGATGCCCTGTCTCCAGGGCAACCCCTCTAACTTACCAGACCAACCGGACAGATGCCACATCAGTGCATCAACCGGGAGGAACCGGGCAGAGAGCGGGGTTTGCGGGCAGCCTGGCAACCGTAAGATTTTTTGGATCTCCCGGGGCCCTGATCACCGCCCAACGAGGGGAAACTCTAGCAGCATCCCAGGAGTGCCTGAGGCCACTTCCGTAGTCGGTAAACCTTTCCCGCCTCTCAGCCATCCCAAACAGCGAGCGATTCGCGCCGGGGCAACCCGTCGGCAAGTCATCCGCAATCGCCAGACGTTACGAAGAGGGTGCGGGACTCCGCTGGCGCCACCCTGGCGCCCGGATCCCCGCCCGTGGAGGTGGTCATCATGACGCGGTCGGAGTTCGACGACATCCGTGCTCACATCGCGGCCGAGGAGGGCGGCTCTGACGATCTCCTGCAGATCGCCGGCACCCTGCTCGACGACTTGGAGCAGGCGCGACTGCGCGAAGCGACCCTTCGCGCCCACTACCTTGGCCTGCTGACGGCCGCCCGCGCGACCGTCGCCGCGGACGCGATCGGGGACCCCGACCCGCTGACATTTCTGCGACATGAGTTGAGCAAGAAGGGACAGCTGCCCACCGGCGAGGAAGAGGTGCTGCGCATCCTGTCGGACATCCGCGCCGCGGAGGCTTTGCTCGCCCAGCTCGAACAGCGGCCGGCGAGCCGTCCCCGCCCGAGCGCCCGGATGCGCCGGTGCGCGGGCGCCGCCCGCAGGCTGCCTCGCTGATCAACAATGTGGCGATACCGACACAGCAAGCTCACGTGTCGAGATGACTGGCTTTGCCATGACATGAGAGTGGCCCTGGAAGACTTCCCCCCATGTGGACGCGGGGACTGAACTGGGCGGCTGTCACCTTGGTAGCGCTGTTCGGCATGCTCTGGCTGGGCGTGGTGGTGTTCGCCGCCACGACCACGCCCGGGTGGCTGCGCGCCGTCCAGATCGCCTTCAGCGCCTGCCTGATCGGCTGGGCGGCCAGGAAGTCGATGTCGCTGATCAGAGCGACGGCGTGAGCCGTTGACCGACGGCGGGCTATTTGGCGTCGGCGTAGCAGGACACCGCGACGGCCTCCATGGGGATGCGCACGGGAGTCTCGCCGAAGAGCAGCCGTGTGGCCTCCGCCGCCGCCCGGCCGACCGCCGCCGAGACCTCCTCCACCAGGTCTTCGGGACAGTGGACCATCACCTCGTCATGCTGGAAGAACACGAGCCTGGCGGGTGCGGGCAGCAGCCCGCGCAGCAGTGCCATCAGCACGAGCGCCCACTCGGCCGCCGTCGCCTGCACCACGAAGTTGCGGGTGAAGCGCCCGCGGTCGCGGGCCGCGCGGCCACCCTCGGGCCCCGCGACCAGGCTCAGCCAATGCGCCGACGGCGGCGGGGAGGTGCGCCCGAGCCAGGAACGCACCAGGTGGCCGTCCTCGCCGGCCTTGGCGGCCTCCTCGACGAAGGCGTAGGCCAGCGGGAACCTCTGTCGCATGATCGCCAGAAGCTTCGAGGCGTCGCCGCTGGTGCCGCCGTACATCGCCGAGAGCATGGCGATCTTGGCGTTGTCCCGCGCACCGCCGAACGCCTGCGCCAGGGCCGCGTACAGGTCGATCTCGCCCGCCGCGCGGGCGAGACCCCGGTCACCGGCCATCGCCGCCAGCACCCTCGGCTCAAGCTGCGCGGCGTCGGCCACGACCAGCCGCCACCCCTCGTCGGCGACCACCACGCGGCGCATCACCTTGGGGATCTGCAACGCACCGCCGCCGCTGGTCGCCCAGCGCCCCGACACCACGCCTCCCACGACGTACTCGGGGTGGAACCGGTGGCCGCGGACCCATTGGTGGGCCCAGGTCCAGCCGTGGAAGCTGTGCAGCCGGGCGAGCTCCTTGTAGGCGAGCAGCGGCGCGACCGCGGGATGCTCGACCTGCTTGAGCACATGTGACCTGGTCGAGGCGACGGCGAGACCGGCCGACTTGAAGGCCTTGACGATCTGCTGCGGAGAATCGGGGTTCACCGTCTGCCCGAACGCCGCGCTCACCTGGTCGGCGAGGGCCTGGAGTTTCGCCGGGCGCATGCCGTGCACGGGTCTCGGGCCGAGCAGCTCGCTCAGCAGCGCGTCGTGCAGGTCTTCACGCCAGGGCATGCCGTCGTGGCTCATCTCGGCGGCGATCAGCGCCCCGGCGGACTCGGCGGCGACGAGCAGCCGGAAGCGGCCGGGATGCTCGGCCGCCTCGATGCGTCGCAGTTGGTCGGCGCACACCTCGGTCACGTCGATCTCGGCCGGCTCGGGCTCGAAGAGCGTGTCCTGGACGGCGTGCGGGCCTGCCCCGTCGGCGGGCACCGGCAGGCCGCGCAGGCGCGCGTGGGCCGCCCGCGCGGACCTGGGCTCGCCGTACCTGCCCTCGTGGGCGAGCAGCAGCGACTCGGTGAGCGTGAGGTCGTGGCAGCGCGCGACTCGGACGCCCTGGGCGATCAACGCGGGGTAGAGGGCGCGTGTGTCGGCCCAGACCCACCGGGGGCGCGCGGCGTGCTCGAGATCGCGGACGGCCTGCGCGAGATCATCGACGCGCCTGGCATGCTCCCCCGAGGGCCGCAGCGTGCCGCCGTCCGCGTCCGCCGTCACCGCGATACGCATAGCGGCAGACTATCCGAGGGCGCCGACGCTCTTCGATCACAGGTTCGAGTGCGCCGCTCCCGCCGCGGAAGCGGCGAGGGACGTCGAGGAAGCAGGGAGATCACATGCTCGCGCTGATCCGGGCCAGCCATCCGGGGCCCACGGTGGTCGTCACGGCGGTGGGCTCCGCCCTGGCGGCCGGCGTCGGCAGGGGGCCCGGCGGCACCCTGCTCGCCGGCGTGGCGGTGCTCAGCGGTCAGCTGTCGATCGGCTGGAGCAACGACTGGATCGACCGGACGCGTGACCGCGCCATCGGCCGCGCCGACAAACCCCTCGCCGTCAAGCCCGGCGGGTCAGAGTCGCGCCCGTCACAGCCGGGCGCGTCAGGCGCCTCACTCAGACCGCGGCCCGGCGCGTCGGGCGGGCCCGGCGGGGCGGACGGGCCCGGCGGGGGCCTCACTCCACGTGCGGTCGCCGGTGCCGCGTTCGTGGCCCTGGCGGCGTGCGTGCCGTTGTCACTGGCGAACGGCGTCCTCGCCGGGCTCGTGCATCTGGCCGCCGTGGCCTGCGGGTGGCTGTACAACCTGCGGCTCAAGGCCACGGTGGTCTCGCCGCTCCCCTTCGCCGTCGCCTTCGGGCTGCTGCCGGCGTTCGTGACCCTCGGCCTGCCCGGGCGGCCCTGGCCCTCCTGGTGGGCCCTGGTGGCCGGGGGTCTGCTCGGTATGGGCGCCCACTTCGCGAACGTGGTGCCCGACCTGCCGGACGACATCGCGCTCGGCGTGCGCGGACTGCCACAGCGCCTCGGCCCCACGGGCGCCCGCCTGGGCGCCGCCGTCCTGCTCGTGGCCGCGTCGGCGGTCATCGCCCTCGGCCCGGCGGAGCGCACCGGAGCGGTCACCATCGTGGGACTGTCGGCCGTCGTGCTCGCTCTCGGCGGCGGCCTGCTCGCCGCGCGCGGGAACGTGCGGCGTGCCGCCTTCGCGGTGACCGTCGCGGTCGCCGTGATCGACGTGGCGATGTTCGTCGCCCAAGGGAGCCGGCTGGTGTGAGGGAAGGAGGCCGCCTGAGAGCGCGGCCGGGGAACACATGGAAAGGCCCTGGTCACGGTTACGTGACCAGGGCCTTTCTTTGGTAGCGGGGGTAGGATTTGAACCTACGACCTCTGGGTTATGAGCCCAGCGAGCTACCGAGCTGCTCCACCCCGCGTCGGCTTGCTTTGAAAGACTATCGGCCCCGAAGGGCACTGGCAAATCGTCGTGCGCGCCGGTCCCGGGCCGGGAACCTCGCGGATCCCGGCCCGGGCGGCGTTCTACGAGCTCGGCGCCGGTGAGGCGGTCGGCGACGGGCTGGCCGCCGCGGCGGCCGACGGGTCGGGCGTCGGCGTCACCGATGGCGACGCCGACGGTGATGCCGACGGCGTGACGGCCTTCTGCTTCTCCAGCGCGGAGTGCAGTTGCTTCAGCGCCTCCTCCAGCCGCTTCTGCGCCGCGCCGTAGGCCGTGAAGTCGCCGCCCTTGATCGCCTTCTGGCCGTCGTCGTACGCCTTCTGGACGTTGTTGTAGGCGGCCATCAGATCGGTCGACACCTCGGGCGTCTGCGGCTGGTCCGGCGTCGTCGGGTTGGCCGGCGTCTGCGCGCCCTGCCCGAAGATCTGGTCGAGCGCGTCCTTGAGCGTGTTGCCGATGCCGACGTCGTTGCCGAACGACACCAGCACGCGGAACAGCGTCGGGTAGCGCGCGGAGTTCTGCACCTTCGGCTGGACGTACACCGGCTGGACGTACAACAGGCCCCCGCCGAACGGCAGGGTGAGCAGGTTGCCGTTCAGCGTCTCGGTGGTGCCGCCGATGCGCAGGTCGTTGAGGACGCTCGCCGCCTTGGTGTCGAAGGCGTTCTGCGCCTGCTTCGGACCCGGGATCGTCGTGTCGCTCGGCAGTTGCAGGATGCGGATCTTCGCGTCCGCGCCGGCCGTGGCGTCCACCGCCATGAACGCCGCCAGGTTGTCCCGGTTGTTCGGCACCATGGTGGTGGTCAGCGAGAAGCGCGGGTCGGTCTCGTTCGGCATCCGCAGCGTCACGTAGTACGGCGGCTGCTTGGTCTTGGAGCTCGCCGGGTCCTCGGGCACCTTCCAGAAGTCCTGGCCGCCGTAGAAGGCGTCGGCGTTCTTCACGTGGTACTGGCCGAGGATGTCGCGCTGCACCTTGAAGAGGTCTTCGGGGTAGCGCAGGTGGTCCATCAGCTGCGCCGGGATCTTCGACTTGGGCTGGATGACGTTGCCGAAGGCCTTCTCCCAGGTCTTGAGCAGCGGGTCGTTGTCATCCCAGCTGTACAGGGTGACGGTGCCGTCGTAGGCGTCCACCGTCGCCTTGACCGAGTTGCGGATGTAGTTGATCTGGTCGCGCGGCTGCTGCGGCGTCAGGAACCGGTCGGTGGAGGTGTCGCGTGTCATGTCGCCGAAGCTGCGCCGCTCGGAGTACGGATAGTCCTCCGACATGGTGTAGCCGTCGACGATCCACTGGATGCGCCCGTCGACGATCGCAGGGTACGGGTCGCCGTCCAGGGTGAGGAAGGGAGCGACCTGCTGCACCCGCGAACGCGGGTCGCGGTTGTACAGGATGCGCGACTTGTCGTTGATCGAGGACGACAGCAGAAGGTTGGTCTCGCTGTACTTGGCGGCGTACAGCATGCGGGTGAAGTAGTTGCCGATGGGCACTCCGCCCTTGCCGGCATAGGTGTTGTTGACCTGACCGCTGCCGTTGTTGCTCTGCTCGGGATAGTCGAGCTCCTTGTTGGCGCCGCCGACGATCGAGTAGTCCGGAGAATGCTCGCCGAAGTAGATGCGCGGCTCGAACTGGCCGAGGCCGCCGGTCGGCGGGATGTCCTTGACCAGGAAGTCCGGCTTGCCCTGCGTGTCGGTCTTGCTTCCGGGGCTGGCGACGAACCCGAACCCGTGCGTGTAGACCAGGTGGTCGTTGATCCAGTTGCTGTCCGGCGCCTTGCCGATCTCGCGCACCGCGACGACCGTGTCACGCGACACCCCGTCGATGGTGTACCGGTCGACGTCGAGCTGCTCGGGGAACTGGTAGTAGCCCTTGATCTGCTGGAGCTGCTCGTAGGTCGGCGGCAGCACGGTCGGGTCGAGCAGGCGGACGCCCGGGATGGTGGAGACCTCGCTCTGGATCTCCTGCTGGGTGCCCTGGGTCTTGGCGCTGTAGGGCGCCACCTCGGCCGAGGCGACGCCGTAGGCGTCTCGGGTGGCCTTGATGTTGGCGTCGATGAACGTGCGCTCTTTGCTCTGCTGGTTCGGCTTGACCTGGAACTGCTCGACCAGCACCGGGTAGACGCCGCCCACCAGGACGGCCGAGAGCACGAGCAGGCCGAGGCCCACGCCGGGCAGCATGCCGCCCGGCCGCACCACACCGGCGAAGAACAGGACGGCGCAGATGAGCGCGATGATCGCCAGGATGCTCTTGGCGGGCAGCACGGCGTTCACGTCGGTGTACGAAGCGCCGAACACCTTGCCGCGGTCGGAGAAGACCAGGCCGTACCTGTCGACCCAGTATGCGACGGCCTTCAGCAGCACGAACAGGCCGACCAGCACCGACAGGTGCACCCGGGCGGCGCGCGTGGCGTGCAGGCCCGGCGAGTTGAGCCGGAAGCCGCCGTACAGGTAGTGGACGATGGCCGCGGCGATGATCGAGATGATGACCGCGGTGAACAGGAAGTTCAGCACCATCCGGATGAACGGATAGGTGAACATGAAGAACGAGATGTCCATCTTGAACAGCGGGTCGACCTTCTCGAAGGGCGTCCCGTTGACGAACAGCAGCCAGGTCTTCCACTGCCCGGCGGTGGAGGAGCCGGTGAACAGGCCCAGCACCGCCAACCCGACGATGAAGATCATCTTGCGGTGCGGGTCGAGCGCGGCGCGGTAGCGGTCGGCGCCCTGAGCGGAGCCGCCGAACATGCCGATGCCGAACAGCGGCCGCGACCGGAAGGCGATGAGAATGTTGCCGCCGACGATGCCGCCCATCAGCAGCGCGCCGAAGACGAACAGCAGCAGCTGGGTGACGAGCATGGTCGAGAACACCGACGTGTAGCCGACCGAGTCGAACCACAGCCAGTCGGTGAAGATCCCCGCGAACACGAAGAAGATGATGACGATCACGACCAGCGTGATCGCGACAGGAACGAGAAGCCGGGGCCGGCGGGGCAATCGCATCGCCCGACCCGCGCCGGGGTTCCGGAAGGTCAAGGCCCACCCCTAGATTTCACGAGTTACGGTCCGTGTCTGGCAACCTACACCGGTGCCGGCGCGGTCACGCTCCGAGCCCTGAGCACGGTCGGGCCACAACTTGCGCCCGGATCGCCGGCGGACGCCCCCTGCGAGGGGCGGCCTTCGGGCAGGTTCGGAGAACAGGTGGCGCCGCTGGATGAGACGCGCGTGTTCACGGGACCCAACGCCCCGGACGGGCGGCGGGTTCCCCGCGTCACGGCGGCACGTGGTCATCGGGCCGGCCGCTTCGTCATCGGGCCGGGCATTCCGGCACGGCGCCGGACCCCGTGCGCAGCGTCTCGATCGCCTGAACGGCCTCGTGCATGGTGCCGACCTTCACCAGGCGCAGCCCCTTCGGCACGGCGGGAACGGCGTCGTCGCAGTTGTCGGCGGGGGTGAGGAAGATCGTCGCTCCGGCGTTGCGCGCGCCGACCATCTTCTGCTGGATGCCGCCGATCGGGCCCACCTTGCCGTCGGGCGTGATCGTGCCGGTGCCCGCGATGGACTTGCCGCCCGTGAGCGGGCCGGGGGTGAGCTTGTCGTAGATGCCGAGCGAGAACATCAGCCCGGCGCTCGGCCCGCCGACGTCGCCGACGTTGAGGTTGACGTCGAAGGGGAACTTGTAGCGCGTGCCGCCCATCATGACCCCGACGATCGGGCCGTCCTTGCCCGCGACCGTGCCCACCCGGACGTCCATCGGCTTGCCGTCGCGCACGATGCCGAACAGGACCTCCTCGCCCGGCTTGCGCTTTCTGACGGCCGCGCCGACCTCGTCGACGGTGCGCACGGTGACGCCGTCGACCGTGGCGATGCCGTCGCCCGGGCGCAGCTTGCCGTCCGCCGGCTTGCCCTTCTGCGCGCTGGCCACGCCCACGAGATAGCCGATGGGGATCTTCAGCTCGGTCAGCGCCGCGGCTGTGGCGTCCTGCTGGGAGCTGCTCATCTCTTGGGTGTTCTGCTGCTCGACCTCTTTGACCGAGACGGTCTTGGGGAACAGCGTCTCTTCGGGGACGACGGCGACCGTCGGGTCCACCCAGCCGCGCAGGGCCGTGAGCAGGTCGATGTGGGCGTTGGGACCGCCCTGGTAAGCGACCGTGACCAGGCTGAGCTTGCCGGAGGTGGGATAGGTCTGGTGACCCGAGATGCTGATGACCGGCTTGCCCTTGACGTCGCCGAGCGTGTTCTCGGTGGGGCCCGGGCTCAACGCGACGTACGGCACGGGCAGCAGCGCGCCCGCGCCACCGAGCACGAGCGTGAGGACGCCCGCCATCATCAACGTCAGACGTCGTCGGGACATGGTGGCAACTCTATGCGCTTACCACGGTGACGGTTACGCGGACACTCACCGGCCGGACATCCAGGTCGATCACTGCCTGCCAGGCAGGTCCGAGGGCTCACCGGCTCCCCTGAGAGCCGATCTCCCCACCCCGACTCCCGGCTACGCGGCGGCTTCCTCCGGGCGGGTCACTCGCCGGCGCCCACCCATTCGGTGGAGCCGTCGGTGAAGACCTGATGCTTCCAGATGGGGACTTCGCTCTTCAGGTCGTCGATCAGGCGCCGCGACGCCTCGAACGCCTCGCCCCGGTGCGCGGCGGCCACCGCGACGATCACCGCGGCGTCGCCGAGCTTCAGCTCGCCGACCCGGTGCACCGCCGCCAGCGCCGTCACCGGGAAGTCCCCGGCGACCTTCTCGGCGACCCGGCGCAGCTCGGCCTCGGCCGTCGGATGCGCCGAATACGACAACAAGGTCACCGGCTTGCCATGATCATGATCGCGCACGGTGCCGACGAACAACGTCGTCCCCCCGGCGGCCTGGTCACCTACGGCGGCGAGCACCTCCTCCACCGACAGCGGAGTGTCCCGAATGCCGAGCAGTCGAATGGCGTCCACCCCCAAACCCTACTGCGTCACTCTCAAAACCCCTCTCGCTCGGGGCGCGGCGGTGTCGTGAGGAGGAGAGAGCGAGTGCGAGGAACGAGCGCTCGTGAACGACGACGAACGGCGCCGCCTCAAAGGCGCCCCGAGCCCGCCGAGCGAAGCGAGGCAAAAGCAAACACAGCTAGATGCGGCGTTTGCGGCGGGCTCTTCGGACTATGGCGGCGGTGCCGATGACGGCGACGGTGGCGCCGGCGGCGGTGAGGGTGGCCTCCTTGCCGGGCAGGCGGCGTCCGACGACCGCGTGGCGGCCCTCGCGCAGGTCAAGGAGCTGCTGGAACGCCGCCTCGTTGGTCCAGGCGGGCTTCCATCCGGCGGCGCGGAGCGAGGCGCAGTCGACCACCCACGGGTAGACGACGTAGTGCAGGTCGGTCGCGGGGGCGGGGGTGATGCCGAGCCGGTGCAGGCGCTGGGCCGTGCCGAACGTGAGCCCCGCGGGCAGCTCGAAACGCCGCAGGCCCGACAGTTCCTCGACCTGTTCCATCTCGAGCCATCCCTCGCTGCCCACGGTGACCACCCCGGAGACGTGCCCGAGCGCCGCCAGTTCCAGCGCCGAGACGAGGTCTTCGACGTGGCAGAACTGCCAGCGGGGGGCCGAGCCCTTGACGGTCAGCAGGCGCGGGGCCTCGAAGTGGCGGGTGACCACGGTGTCCACCCCCACGCCGACCACGGCGGCCGGCCGCAGCACGGTGACCTCCAGGCCGGGATGGCTGCGCAGGGCACGGCGCACGAGCGCCTCGATCTCCAGGTGGTCGCCCACGACGCCGGAGTCCGGCTCGGCGGCGACCGGAGCGTCCTCGGGCAGCGGGACCGGGTTGTCCGCCACCGCGCCGTACACCATGGCGCTGGTCACGAGCACCACCCGCCGGACCCGCGCGGCGGCGGACGCGGTGAGCACCGTCTGGGCGGCCCGCAGGTTGTATCCGCGGCGCTCGGCGGGGTCGGAGTCGAGCCGGTAGTCGGCGGCCAGATGCACCAGCACGTCGACGTCGGAGATGCGGTTCGCCAAGAGCGGATCTCGGACGTCGATCACCCGCCATGTGACGTCGGCAACGTCCCCGCGCTGATCGTCGATCGCCACGACGCGGCGGAAATCCGCAGACGAGGCGACCCGGGAGAGGAACTCTCTCCCCAGTCCCGATGCCGCGCCGGTGACGGCGACGACCGGTGGCCGGAGGCGTTTCGAGGTAGTCACGAGGTCCTCACTTTGCACTGATCCGCCCTGCGACGGATAACGTGGCGGATGTGGACTCCTCCATCCTGCACGAGGTAGAGCGGTGACTGACCTGCCAGGTCGCGAAAACGACCCCAACGAGAATCCGTTCGCGATGTTCGGCGATCCGGAGCAGATGGCCGCGGCCATGCGGCAGTTCGCCGACATGCTCTCGGCGCCGGCGGGCTCTGGGCCCGTCAACTGGGACATGGCGAAGAACATCGCCCGCCACGCCGTGGTCGCCGAGGGCGATCCGAGCGTCATGGAAGGGGAGCGCCGGCAGATCGTCGAAGCGCTCCGCCTCGCCGATCTGTGGCTGAACGAGGTGACCGAGCTGCCGAGCGGGCTGACCGCGCCTGAGGCGTGGAGCCGCTCCGAGTGGATCGAGAAGACCGTCCCGGTCTGGAAGAAGCTGTGCGACCCGATCGCCGAGCGCATGGTCGACACCATGGGCGGCGCTCTGGGCGGGGCGGGGCTCGGCGACGACGCGCAGGCGATGGCCGCGCAGCTCGGGCCGCTGATGGGCATGATGCGCCAGATGGGCGGCATGATGGTCGGCAGCCAGATCGGCCAGGCCCTGGGCGCGCTGGCCCCAGAGGTGATCGGCTCCTCCGACATCGGGCTGCCGCTCTCTGACACCGCGGCGCTGCTGCCGGGCGGGGTCGCCGCGTTCAGCCACGGCCTGGAGATCCCCTCCGAGGAGATCCGCCTCTATCTGGCGCTCAGGGAGGCCGCGCACCACCGGCTGTTCCAGCACGTCCCATGGCTGCGCACCCAGCTGTTCGGCGCCGTCGAAGAGTACGCCAAGGGCATCACCGTGGACACCTCCGCTCTTGAGGAGCAGATCCGCGGGCTGGACATCAACAACCCCGAGCAGATCCAGGAGGCCCTGAGCGGAGGCGCGCTGCTCAAGCCCGAGGACACCGATCGCCAGAAGGCCGCGCTGGCCCGGCTGGAGACCATCCTCGCCCTGGTCGAGGGCTGGGTCGGCACGGTGGTGGACGCCGCCGCCGAGGGCAAGCTGCCCTCGGCCGCCGCCCTGTCCGAGACCATGCGCCGCCGCCGCGCGACCGGGGGGCCGGCGGAGCGCACGTTCGCCACGCTCGTCGGGCTGGAGCTGCGCCCGCGCAGGCTTCGCGAGGCCGCGGCGCTGTGGCAGGCGCTGGCCGCCGCGCGCGGCGTCGACGGGCGTGACGCGGTCTGGTCCCACCCTGACCTCATGCCGACCGCGACCGATCTGGACGACCCCGAGGCGTTCGTGCAGGGCGAGACCAAACTCGACCTGTCCGCGTTCGACGACGAGAAACTCTCCGGGGACGAGCCCGGCGACGCGGGCGGTCCCGAGAGCGGGTCCAAGGGGCCCGGCGAGGGATGACGCTTCACGACCAGGCGCGGGCCGCGCTGTCCGGGTGGATCGCGCCCACCGCCGATGAGGAGTCGCTCCGCGAGGAGTTCCTGCGGCACCTGGGCCTGCACGACGACGCCATGTGGCGTTCGTGCGCGCCGGGGCACCTCACGGCCACCACAGCGGTGCTCTCGCACGACGGGTGCAAGGTGCTGCTCACCTTGCACCCGAAGGCCCGCATGTGGCTGCCCATGGGCGGGCACTGCGAGCCGGACGACCTGTCGCTGGAGGACGCCGCGCTGCGTGAGGCCACCGAGGAGTCCGGCATCGCGGGCCTCCGGCTGCTGCCCGGCCCGCTCGCGCTCGACCGGCACCGGGTCTGGTGCCATCCGCCGCACAGCTGGCACCTGGACGTCGAGTACGGCGCGGTGGCTCCGCCGGGGGCCGAGTACGTGATCAGCGATGAGTCTCTGGAGCTTCGCTGGGTGCCCGTGGAGGACATTCCCGAGCCGACGGACGAGGCCACTCGCCGGCTCGCCCGCCGCGCCCGTGCGCTGCTGACGGACGCGAACCCGCAACAGCCTGCTTGAAAATTCTCCTTTTTTCGTGGCGTCGGGCCTCTCGCCCTGCTTCTTCACGCGATTCATACGTGCGCTGGATAGGCTCATGGCGTACTGCCGAAGCATGCCGGGGGACTGGGTGAACATCACGACCGAGACACCGGTGGGGGGCGTGATCGTGACTCCGTCCCGGCGCCTCCGCGTGCCGGGGAAGATCGCCTGGCTCGCGGTGACGCCGTTCGCCGCCTGGGCCGTGTGGCGGCTCGGGGGCCTCGAGCGTGGATCGTTCCCGGCGCAGATCATGACGGCGACTCCGTACGCCGCGGCAGGGTCGCTGCTCCCGGTGCTGCTGTCGGTCCTGTCGCGCAAGAAGGCCGTGACGGCGGTGGCGCTGGCGGCGACGGCGGTGCTCGGGGCCACCGTGCTGCCCCGCGCCTTCGGGGACGCGCCGACAGCCCAGGCGGCGTCGGGGGTGCCGTTCACGGTGATGACGTCGAACCTCTTCTTCGGACGCGGCGACGCGCGGACCGTCGTCGATCTGGTGCGCCGGCACCGGCCCGACGTGCTGAACACCCAGGAGCTCACCCCCGCGGCCGTGGAGGATCTGGACGCGGCCGGGCTGAAGGAACTGATGCCCTACCGCTACCTCCAGGACGAGTGGAGCGCGGCGGGCAGCGGCATCTTCTCAAGCCACCCGATCACCCGCCTCGACGGGCTGTTCCAGGTGATCGGGCACAACATGCCGGCCGTCAAGATCACTCTCGCCGGCGGCGCGCAGGTCGAGATCGTCGACGTGCACACCTTGCCGCCGCTGGGCCGCCAGGTCACCCAGTGGACCGAAGGGCTGCGGGCGCTGCCGCCGGGGCCTTCCTCGGGGCCGTTCCGCATCCTGGCCGGCGACTTCAACGCGAGCCTCGACCACGCCGAGATGCGCGACCTGGTCGCACGGGGATACCGCGACGCGGGCGACACCGTCGGCGGCGGCCTGACGCCGACCTGGCCGGCCAACAAGAAGCTGCCACCGTTGATCACGATCGATCACGTGCTGGCCGACCGGCGCGTCTCGGTGCTCGGCTACCACGTGTACACCGTCCCGCGCACCGACCACAGGACCGTCGTCACCGAGCTGTCCCTCCCGGCCGCCCGCTGACGCCATCGCCCCGGCGTCCCGCTCCCGCTCGACCAGATCGCGCTGCGAGAACGCCGTCAGGGCGCCCCCCGGTCAGCGGCCGGTGAGCAGGGCGCGGGTGGTGTCCCAGCCCTCCAGTCCGGGGTCCAGCCGGGCGATGTCGGCGGGGACGCGCAGGCGGTGCCACCCGGGGCCGGTGGCGACCATGCGCGGGCCCGGCGCCTGCCCGCGCAGCCGCGCGACCACGTCCTCGTCGTCCAAACCGGCGGCGGCCCAGGACGGGAACGGCAGCCGGGCGGCCATCGCCACCGCGCCGCCGCCCTCCGCGGGGCAGACCGCGACGGGGGCGCGGCCGAGCTCGCGGAACAGCTTGCCGATCAGCAACGGGGGCAGGTCGGGGGCGTCGCCGCTGATCACCACGGCCTCCTCGCCGTACGGCGCGAGCGCGGCGAACGCGTCGGCGATGCCGCCGGAGTCGGGCAGCGGGATCACCCGCGTGCCCGGCCAGGCGAGGTCGTCCAGCCCGTCCACGCCGGCGGCCAGGATGACCGGCTCCACCAGGTCGAGCCCGGCCACGATCTCGTAGGTGTCCTCGGCCAGGGCGAGCAGGAACTCGCCGGGGTCCACGCCAGGGGGCGCGCCCTTGCCCATGGCGGGTGTGACCAGGACCGCCGCCTGCCTCACCGCTCGCCCCGAGGGGCCGTGCCGGGGCTCAGCATTCCTCCACCGTCCCGTTCGCGGCCATGGAGTACCCCTCCAGGAAGCCGCGTGCCCGCTCGGCCCGGGGATAGCGCTCGACGAGGGACCAGAAGCGGGGACCGTGGCTGGGCACCAGCAGGTGGGCCAGCTCGTGCATGATCACGTAGTCGACGACCCAGGCCGGCATGCCGCGCAGGCGCGTCGAGAGCCGGATGGTGCCGTGGTCGGGAGTGCACGACCCCCAGCGATGCCGCTGGTTCTCGGCCCATCGCACGCTCGACGGCACGGCGTTCCCGTCCAGATAGCGGACGGCGAGGTCTCGCGCCCGCTCAAGCAGGTCGTCGTCGCTCGGACGGCGGCGTTGCTCTTTGGCCGCGAGCCGATCGAGCATCCGCCGGACCCATTGCTCTTCATCTGTCCTGCTCAGACCGGCAGGCAACAACACGATGGTCTTGTCGCCATCGCGATATGCGGATACGGTCCGCCGGCGGCGTGCACTCCGGCGGACCTCGACTGTCTCGGGGGGCACATATGCACGGTAGCCGACAGGGCCGTCTTTCCACAGGGGGTGTACGACGTTTTCGCTGGTCAATCCGCGTTCGTCCATTGTTCAGGCAACACAGGCCCCTCATCCGTCCCACATGCTGTCACGATCGCCGTGAAGCGCGCGAAAGTTATCCACAGGTGGGGACAAGAGCCGCCGGACGGGGTGGCGTTCGTGCCAGGCTGCGCGCTCGTGACCTTCACTTCCAGTGTCCCACCTCGCGGACGCGGGCCCCGGCGGGCCCCGGTCCGGCCGCGGCTGAAGCCGGCCCTGCGCCTGCTGCACCGCGATGACCACACCCTCCAGCTGGGCGTCCATCCGCTGCGTGCGGTGGTGCTCACCGATCTCGACCCTGGCGTGCGCCGGTTCGTCGAAGGCCTCGACGGCACGCGCACGCTCGACGAGCTGATCGCCCGCGCCGACCTCGACGAGACCACGATCCGGCAGCTCGTGGGGCTGCTGGCCGAGCACGGCGTGCTCGACGACGCCGCCGCGCGCCCCGCCCCGTTACGCGGCCTGACCCCCGGCGAGCGCGACCGGCTCGGGCCCGACCTCGACGCGCTCTCCCTGTCGGGCGCGGACGCCGGCGACGGCGGGCTCTCCGCCCTCGAACGCCGCCGCGCGGCGCACGTCAGGGTCTACGGGGCGGGCCGGGTCGGCGCCCAGGTCGCCGTGCTCCTCGCCGCCTCGGGCGTCGGCCATCTGTGCGTGGTCGACCCCGCCACGGCCCGGCCCGAGGACGTCGTGCCGGGCGGGCTGTCGTTCGCCGACGCCGGGCGCCGCAGAGAGGACGGCGCGGTGGCCGCGGCCCGGCGGGTGGCGCCGGGCGTCAACGCCTGGACCGGCACCACCGCCTCCCACCTCGCCGACGGCGCCCGGCGTCCCGATCTGGTGGTCCTGGCCCCGGTGGGCCCGCTGGACGGGGTGGCGGCCCAAGAGCTGGTGACGCTCGGCATCCCGCACCTGCTGGCGACCGCGGGCGAGGGCGTCGGCTCGGTCGGCCCGCTCGTGATCCCCGGGGTCACCTCATGCCTGCGCTGCCTTGAGTTGATCCGGCGTGACCGCGACCCGTCATGGCCGATGATCGGGGCTCGTCTCGGCGGGTTTCCCGCGGGTGAGATCGCGTGTGACACGGTGCTGTCAACGCTGGTCGCGGCGCACGCGGCGGGTCACGCGCTGGGTTGTGTCGACGGTCTGACGCCCACTGTGACGAACAGCACAGTTGACGTAATGCCTGATTGGCGTTGGAAAAAACGGTCCTGGGAAGCTCATCCGCTATGTCGTTGTAGTCGAAACCACTTCGGTCCGCTAACAATGGTCGCGTGAGCGACTTCCCCCAACATGCCGTGACGCGGTCCGCCAAGCTGGCGACGCTCCCTTTGGGGTTCGCCGGCCGAACCGCGCTTGGGCTGGGCAAGCGCATCGGTG
Organism: Sphaerisporangium dianthi; assembly: GCF_042654065.1. Lineage (NCBI taxonomy): Bacteria > Bacillati > Actinomycetota > Actinomycetes > Streptosporangiales > Streptosporangiaceae > Sphaerisporangium > Sphaerisporangium dianthi. The sequence continues at coordinate 16,016 of NZ_JBHSFP010000010.1, forward strand.
GGAAGTCCGCCGAGATGGTGGCGCAAGAGATCCAGCAACGCACCTCCGAGCAGATCTTCCGTGTTCTGGGCGAGCTGAAGGGCGGGGCCATGAAGCTCGGCCAGGCCCTGTCGATCTTCGAGGCGGCGCTGCCGCCCGAGATCGCCGGGCCGTACCGCGCGACGCTCACCAAGCTCCAGGACGCCGCGCCGCCCCTGCCGGCCTCGACGGTGCACGCCGTTCTCGCCGAGCAGCTCGGCGACGGCTGGCGCGAGCACTTCCTGAGCTTCGACGACGCGCCCACGGCGGCGGCCTCGATCGGCCAGGTGCACAAGGCCGTCTGGCAGGACGGCCGCGAGGTCGCCGTCAAGATCCAGTATCCGGGTGCGGGCAAGGCCCTGCTGTCCGACTTCAACCAGCTCGCCCGGCTCGGCAAGCTCTTCGGGGTGCTGCTCCCCGGGCTGGACATCAAGGCGGTGCTGGGCGAGCTGAAAGAGCGGGTGACCGAAGAGCTCGACTACCTGCGCGAGGCGGAGGCCCAGCACGGGTTCGCCACCGCCTACCACGACGATCCCGACTTCCGCGTGCCGGACGTCGTCGCCGCGAACGAGCAGATCATCGTGACCGAGTGGATGGACGGCACGCCGCTGTCGAAGATCATCACCAGTGGCACCAAAGAGCAGCGCGACCGCGCCGGGCTGCTGTTCGTGCGGTTCCTGTTCAGCTCCCCCGCCCGCGCGGGCATGCTGCACGCCGATCCGCATCCCGGCAACTTCCGCGTCCTGCCGGACGGACGGCTGGGCGTGCTCGACTTCGGCGCGGTGAACCGCTTGCCCGACGGGTACCCCGAGGTCTTCGGCACGCTGACCCGCATCTTCAACAAGGGCGACATGACGACCGTCGTCCAGGGGTTGCGCGACGAGGGGTTCATCCGCCCGCACATCGAGGTCGACATCGAGGCGCTGCGGGCCTTCCTCGCCCCCTACGTCGAGCCGACCCAGGTGGAGGAGTTCACCTTCAGCCGCGAGTGGCTGCAGCGGCAGTTCGCGGCGGTCACCGACCTGCGGCCGACCAACGTGGTGCGCCAGCTCAACCTGCCCCCGTCGTACGTGCTGATCAACCGGGTCCACGCGGCGGGCATCGGCGTGCTGTGCCAGCTCGGCACCACCGCCCGGTTCCGCGACGAGGTGGTCCGCTGGGTCCCCGGCTTCGCCGACGACGAACGTCCCGCCACCTGACCGGCCGGCCCCGCCGCCCGCGGCGACGGCGCTACGGGACGCCGGGCCACGACAGGGCCAGCCTGGTGTGCGTCTTGTCGATCACCGTCTCGCCGTCCAGGGCCGGATCGGGCGTGGTCCTGGGGTGGACGGCCAGGTGGAGGGCACCGGTCTCGGGGCGCCCGGCGGCCGCCCATCGCCGGACGTGCGCGGCGAGATCGTCGGCGGCCGCGGCGCCACCGGGCCCGTAGCCGCCCGCGACCAGGGCGAACGACGTGCCGGCGCCCTCGCCTCGCCGCAGCAGGGCGATGCCGTCCTCGCCGGCGACGCCGTAGGTGAGGGCGTATCCCTGTAAGGACAGCGGCGCCTGGTGGAGAAGGCCGGAGGTGCCGGCGTCGGACAGCGAGCACCAGCGCGGCTCATGGATCGCCAGCCACAGGTTGAGCCCGGCGAAGACCTCCGCCGCGTCCGCCGTCACGCCGGTGTCGCGCTCGAAGGCGGGTCCGGCCAGAGCCGCCGGCACCGCGGCGGCGTCGATGTCGCGCCCGGCCGGAGATTCGAGGACGAGCTGGGAGTCCCGGTCCAGCAGGTACGTCCGTCCGGGGCCGGCGGCCACGCCTCGCATGCGCATGAACCCGCAGGGCCTGATCGACCGGCTGGCCCAGTGCCCGTCCGCGCGTTCCAGGGCCACGGAAACCTGGACGCCGCGCAGGTCGAGGGGGACGACGATGCGCCCGCCCGGGGCCAGTTGCGCCGGCCAGGCCGGTTCGAGGTCCCACACGCCGACCGTGGCGATGATCCGGTCGTACGGCGCCCGCGCGGGGAAGCCCTCCGCCCCGTCCGCGCACACCACCCGCACGCCGGGATGGCCCGCCGCCGCCAGGTGCGCCCGCGCGGCGTCGGCCACGTCCTGGTCGATGTCGACGCTCACCACCTCACCGCCGGGACCGGCGATGTGCGCCATCAGCGCCGCGTTGTAGCCGGTGCCCGCCCCGATCTCCAGCACCCGGTGGCCGGGCTCGATGCCGAGCTGGTCCAGCATGATCGCCATGATGGTCGGCTGGGAGGAGGAGCTGACCGGCCGGCCGTCGGCGTCCCGTTTGGTGACGATCGGCTGGTCGCCGTAGGCGGCCTCGCGCGGCGTGCCGGGGACGAACAGGTGCCGCGGCACGGCTCTCAGCGCCGCGGCCACCGGCTCGAAGACCGCTCCGCCGCGCTCGCGCACCTGGGCGACGAGCCTGCGCCGCAGATCTGCCGGCCCGGCGCCGTCCGCGCCGTACGCCTCCGGGTCGGCCATGGCCTTCTCCCTCCGCTCGACGGTGAGCCAATCATCCCGGAGAACGGCGAAAGGGGCGGACCTGGCCGTGTAGGCCGGTCCGCCCCTTGGTCACCCGGCGCCGGGTGAGGCGGCCACCGCGCGGGAGGCAGGTGGCCGGGCGGGGTGGGGGGTGAGCGCCCACCCTGTGGATCTTCCGGCCGCCCCGCGGGAGAGGGGCGGCCGGCCGGAGCGATGTGCGGGCCGGTGCGCTAGGCCAGTCGGGCCAGGGCGTTCCTGAGCCGCAGGGAGGCGCGTTCGGCCTGCCTGCGAGCCCGCCGGACGCGCTTGAGGCGCTGGACGAGGCGTTGGTGCTCAGCCTCGCTGTGCAGGGCCTGTATTCGGTCCCGTACCAGTTCTTGGCGGATATACGGGATTTCGGTGCTCCAGGTAGGCAGGAAACTCATCGTGGTGACCTTTCACGTCGGATGTTCGACAGGGAGTCTGTGCTGGTGGGTCAGGCTGCGACCGGGGTCTTGCGGGGACGGCCCCGCGGCCTCTTCCTCGGAACGACGGCTCCGCGGAGGACGAGTTCGCCGCCCCAGACGCCCCACGGCTCCTCGCGCTCCAGCGCGCGGGCGAGGCAGGCCTTCTGGATCGGGCACCCTCCGCAGAGGGCCTTGGCGAACTCGACGTCTTCAGGGGACTCGGCGAACCACAGGTCGGGGTCGGTACGACACGGGATATCGGCTTCGTCGACCAGGTCCATGGTCGTCCAAACCGCCATCTGCGTCACCTCTCTGTTTGCTGGTTGATCTGGTCGTTTACCTCGTAGGTGGTCGGATACGGCGGCGCTGGAAAAACAAGAAGGCCGCGGATCCTGGTACGGATCCGCGGCCTGGAGGCGCTTGTGTGACCGGTCAGGTTATGACCGGTTGCCTCCAGGGTGGCGGACCCTGCACCCCACCATTGGTGGTGCTGCTGGTCTGCTCGTCACCGATCGGACGGCCGAAGGCCGCCGGGTGGTCGGTGACCATGCCGGTGGTGTCGTAGGCGAAGGCGGCCGCACCCAGCAGGACGCGGGCAGTCTTCTCCTGTCGGAGTTTCGCCGGGCCGTCGGCCGTGAGGCCGAGTGCCACCATGGCGATCGGAGCGGTGGTGCGGGCGGCGCCCATGATCGGGGCGGCGCTGCGCATGCCACTGCCACGCAGGGAAGCGACCCACGGCGTGGCACATGTCGAGACGAGAATCTGCTTCACAGGGGTCACCTCCCAAGGTGATTGCGGGGTCGGACGGGGATCGTCCGACCGGCTTGTGCAAGACTCTAAACGCGGATCAGGGGACCCGGCAACACATTTTCTACCTGCTATTTCACGGATTCGCGACACGGATCATGCACTCTTGGACGACCGAGACGGCGAGGTCGCCTGAGGCGGTGAACATCCGCCCCTGGGCGAGCCCGCGCGCGTTGCCCGACCACGGCGATTCTTGGGCGTAGAGCACCCACTCGTCGACCTTGAGCGGCCGGTGGAACCACATGGCGTGGTCGAGGGACGCGCCGATGAGGTTGGAGGCCCCCCACGCCAGGCCGTGCGTCAGCAGCACCGTGTCGACCAGCGTGTAGTCGGAGGCGTAGGCCGCCAGCACGACATGCAGCAGCGGGTCGTCCGGCAGGTCGGCGTCGTACCGGAACCACACCTGCGTCTCGGAGCCGCGCAGGGATGGATCTTTGTAGGCCTCCCAGGTGAGCGGCGTGACGTAGCGGGCGTCGACCGGACGCGGCCTGGACAGCCAGTCGCGCCATGGCTCCTGGTCTCCGACGAGATCGAGCATGCGGTCTCGGAACAGCGGAAGCGTCTCGGGGTCGGGCACCTGCGGCATGACCGCCGCCTGGTGGCCGATGCCTTCCTCGGTGACGTGGAAGGACGCCGACATGGTGAAGATAGCCTTGCCGTGCTGGATGGCGACGACCCGCCTGGTCGTGAACGAACGGCCGTCGCGCACGCGCTCGACGTTGTAGACGATGGGGACCGCCGGGTCGCCCGGGCGGATGAAGTAGGCGTGCAGGGAGTGCACGGTGCGGTCGGCCTGCACCGTGCGGCCCGCCGCGACCAGCGCCTGCGCCGCCACCTGCCCGCCGAAGACCCGTTGGATGCGCTCTTCCGGGCTCCTGCCCCGGAAGATGTCCTGCTCGATCTGCTCCAGATCGAGCAGGTCGAGGACCTCCTTGAGCGCCTCGTTCACGTCACTTCCCCTCCGCGGCAGATGTCCAGGACGGCCTCGCCGTAGCGCTCCAGCTTGACGCGCCCGATGCCGGCGATGGAGAGAAGGTCCTCTTGGTCGGTGGGGACCCGCTCGGCCAGTGCCTGGAGCGTAACGTCCGTGAATACGACGTAAGTCGGCACCTTCGCCTCTTTCGCCGCTTTCGTACGCCAGAGCTTAAGCCGCTCGAGGAGTTCCTGGTCATAGTCGGCGGGACAGGTGGCGCAGCGGCCGAGCTTCTGCTCGGCGGCCACGGCGAGGGTCTTGCCGCACACGCGGCACGAGATCGGCGTGGCGACGCGGGACTGCGCGGCACGGCGGTCGCGCGCGCCGGGCCGGGCGGACCCCGTGGCGGCGGCCGTGGCCGCGCCGGTGAGCCCGTCGAGGAAACGGGACGGGCGCCGGGCCTTGCGTCCGCCCGCCGACCGGGCGAGCGCCCACGAGAGGTGCAGATGGGCGCGGGCGCGGGTGATGCCGACGTAGAGCAGCCGCCGCTCTTCCTCGATCTGCTCGGCGCGCTCGGCGTAGATGATCGGCAGCATGCCGTCGGTGAGGCCGATGAGGAACACCGCGTCCCATTCGAGGCCTTTGGCGGCATGCAGAGAGGCGAGCGTCACCCCCTCGATCGGCGGGGCGTGCTGCTCGGTGGCGCGGCGCTCGAGCTCGGCGACGAAGCGCGAAAGATCGCCGCCCTCGGACGCCATGTCTTCGGCCAGCTCGGCCAGCGCGTTCAGCGACTCCCACCGCTCGCGCGCCGCGCCGCCCCCGGGAGGCTCGGCCGTGAGGCCGATGCCGCCGAGGACGTCGTGGACGGCGTGCGCGAGGGGCTGCTCGTCGTTGGCCGAGCGGGCCGCGCCCCTCAGCAGCACGACGGCCTGCCGGACCTCGGGCCGCTCGAAGAAGCGCTCGGCGCCGCGCAGGAGATAGGGCACGCCGGCCTGGGTGAACGCCTGCTCGTACAGCTCGGACTGGGCGTTGACCCGGAACAGCACCGCGATCTCGCGCGTGGGCACGCCCTGGGCGATCAGCTCTTTGACCCGCGCGGCCACGACCGCCGCCTCGGCGGGCTCGTCGTCGCACTCGGCGAACACCGGCGTGGGCCCGTCGGGCCGCTGCGCGATCAGTTCGAGCCTGTGGGGCGTGCGCGCCTTGGCCAGCACGCTGTTGGCCAGCCCGACGACCTGCGGCGTGGAGCGGTAGTCGCGCACCAGTTTGATCACCGCGGCCGAGGGATGCTCGACCGCGAAGTTGGTCAGATAGCGGGGGGTGGCGCCGCTGAAGGAGTAGATGGTCTGGTTCGGGTCGCCGACCACGCAGATGTCGTCGCGGCCGCCGAGCCAGGTGTCGAGCAGGAGCTTCTGCAGCGGGTTGACGTCCTGGTACTCGTCCACCACGAAATAGCGGTACTGCCGGCGGATCTCGGCGGCGACCTCCTCGTGCTCGGTCATCACCGCGGCGGTGAGCTCGAGGATCGTCTCGAAGTCGACCAAATGGCGCTGGCGCCTGAGCGTCTCGTACGCCTCGTAGAGGCCGGCGACCTCCTGCGCGGGGATCGGCGGCGTGCGCCCGGCCTTCGCGGCGAGCGCGGGGTACTCCTCAGGGGCCACCTGGGTGACCTTGGCCCACTCGATCTCGGCGGCGATGTCGCGCATCTCGCCGCGGTCGGGGGTGCGCCGCACCACGCGGCACGCCTCGACCAGCAGCGGCAGCTTCGACTCGACGACCCTCGGCGGCTCGCCGCCGATCACGCGGGGCCAGAAGTAGGTGAGCTGGCGGAGCGCCGCGGCGTGGAAGGTGCGCGCCTGGACGCCATGGGCGCCGAGAGCGCGCAGGCGCTGCTTGAGCTCGCCCGCGGCGCGCGTGGTGAACGTCACAGCGAGCACGCTCTGTGCGTCGACGACGCCGGTGCGCACGGCGTGGGCGACGCGGTGGGTGATCGCCCTGGTCTTGCCGGTGCCGGCGCCGGCGAGCACGCACACCGGCCCCCGCACCGCCTCGGCCACCTCGCGCTGCTCCGGGTCGAGCCCGGCAAGGGCGTCTTCGTGCTCCAACTGGGCCTCCTAACGTGCGATGCGGACGGGGTGCTGGCATCATCCTTCCAGCAGCCGGCCGCTCGCGTCGCTCGGCCTGTGCACAACCTGTGAGCTCTCCCAGGTGAGTCCTCTACGCTCTCGGCTGTGCACCGCCGAAGCGCGCGCACGTGCACAAGTACGACGATTTGCTCCACAATGAGGAGCCATTGATTTCGGGGAAGGAAGAAGACCAGTGAGAAGCGCGGTTACGGTGGGGTCGCTCGCGCTGGCCACCGTCCTCCTCACGCCGGCGGCCGTCCAGCCGGCCGGTGCGGCCACCACGCCGACACCGACCCCCAGCGCCGCCCCGACCCCGAGCGAGGACGCGCTGGCCTCCACGGTCGTGCGCACGTACTCCTACGGCCGCCAATCGGCCCGCCAGCGCATGGACGTGTGGTGGGAACCGAACGCCGGGCGCAGGCCGGGCGTCTTCGTCATCCACGGCGGCTGGTGGAACAGCGGCGACAAGAAGTACATGACCGAGGTCACCCGCTCGTTCGCCGCGATGGGCTACACCGTCTTCAACATCAACTACCGGCTGTCGCAGGAGGCCGCCTGGCCGGCGCAGCGCACCGACACGCTGGCCGCCATCGCCGCCGCCCGCAGGCACGCCGACTTCTTCTCCTTCGACCCCGACCGCTACGCCGTCGTCGGGTTCTCGGCGGGCGGCCACCTGGCCACCGCGATCGGCACCTACAAGGACGGCCTGCCGGGGCTGCGCGGCGTCGTCGGCATCTCGCCGGTGATCTCACCGCTCACGGCCTACTCCGACGGCGACGAGGGCGCCGACTTCGACCAGCGCAAGCTCCGCCAGGCCTCCATCGCGCTGGCCGGTGGCTGCCGTCCCACCGGCGCCTGCGCGCGGGTCTGGTCCAGCATGGAGGTGCCCTGGCACGCCAGCTCGCACGACGCCCCCGTGCTCGCCGTGCACTCCTCGGACGAGTTCGTGCCGCCCTACCAGAGCGAACTGCTGAAGGAGCAGCTCAATCGGGTCGGCGTGGCGATGAACATTCGCATCGTGCCCGGGTACTTCCACAGCGCGCCGCTCTACCGCGAGCCCGGCGTCGCCGAGGGTGTCCGAGAGTGGGTCGCCGGCAAGCTCGCGGCGCCCGCCGCGCCACGGCCGACGGCCACGTCCAGGCCGAACTCCTCCGGTCACCTGCCTTCCCTGCGCAAGGTGCACACCCCCTGACGCATCACGCGACATTCACCGGCCGGATGGCGGGAACACCGGCGGGCGCGGCGGTGTTGCCAGCAGATGCCGACGATGAAGGGATGAATGACGCTATGGCGCTCAAGGTGTACACCACCAGCTGGTGCGGTCCCTGTAAGAGACTCAAGGGCCAGCTGAAGCGGGAGGGCATCTCCTACCAGGAGATCGACATCGAGGCCAACCCGGACGCGGCCAAGTTCGTGATGAGCGTCAACGGCGGCAACCAGGTCGTCCCCACGGTGGTCCTGGAAGACGGCACCACGCTGACCAACCCTTCGGTCATCCAGCTGAAGGGGCTGCTCGCGCAGGCCTGAGGCCTGAAGCGGCGCACCGGTTCCACCGCCGGCGGACGGGCAAAGCCCAGCCGCCGGCGTTTCGACGTCAGCACCCGGTCACCGGCGTTTCGACGTCGGGTCTCTGTCACGGGCGTTCTGACGTGCGGCCTCGGTGCGGGCGACGGCGTGGGTCACGCGCCGCCCGGCCGGCCGTGGGTCACCAGTCGCCCGGGAGGTAGGTGCCGTACCACGTCTCGATGAGACGGCGGGCGATGGAGACCCCGGGCGGCAACCGGATGTCGCCGTTCTCGACGGCGGCGCCCAGCTCGGCCCGCGTGAGCCAGAGCGCTTCGGCGATCTCGTCGGGATCGCGGGTGATCTCGGTGGTCGTGGCCCTGGCGAAGAAGCCCAGCATCAGGCTGCGCGGGAACGGCCACGGCTGACTGCCGAGATAACGGGGCTCGGCGACGGTGACGCCGACTTCCTCGAAGACCTCGCGCGCGACGGCCTGCTCGAGCGACTCGCCGGGCTCGACGAAGCCGGCGAGGACCGAGAACCGACCCTCGGGCCACTGCGGCCCCCGCGCCAGCAGGCAGCGGTCGTCGCCGTCGTGGACCAGCATGATGACCGCGGGATCGACCCGGGGGAAGTGCTGGCTGCCGTCGTTCGGGCACACCCGCATGTGGCCGCCGGCGATGATGTTCGTGCGGCTGCCGCACCGGGGGCAGTGCTCGTGGGTGGCGTGCCACGCCTCGAGCGCCACGGCGTTGACCAGCAGCCCGGCGTCGCGGTCACCGAGCGCGGCCCCCGCCTTGCGCAGCCCTTCCGTCGCGACGTCGGCCCAGTCGGGGACGTCCTGGATGGCCTCGGCGACCTCGGTGCCCTCGGGAAGCGTCGCGTACGGGGGCAGCGGCAGCTCACCGTCGACCGCGACGGCGAAGTAGGCGACGCCCTCGGGGTCGACGCCGAGCAGATAACGCTCGCCGGGAGGCGCCTGTTGCGGAGACACGAACACGAGGCCGGCCGTGCCGTTGTCACGGCGGATCAGCGTGTTGCCGTCGTTGATGAGCAGGACCCGGGTCGCGGGGTCCGACCAGGCCGATTTCATCCAGGCCTCATCGTTGCGATGCAGGCCCGACCTGTCGACGCCCCCTCGCGCCAGAAGCAACGGGCCGAGCAGCCGCCGACCTTGCGAGAACTCCTCCACGTGCGCCTCCCTCCCAGCAGACTGTCCATCCTATGCCGCCGGAGATGACCGTCCGAAATGCCCATTGGGCCTCACACAACACGGACATTCAGCGTGATTACCATGTCCGGCAGCGAGGAGATCGTCGTACGGCTAGGATTCAGCCGGTCAACTTGGTTAGGTTAGCCTTACCTGATTCCGGGGGTGCCCTGCGTGCGGCTGTACCTCACCGCGCTCAATCCGACAGACTCGGTCACCGATGGCTTCCTCCCAGCCGCCCGCTCCCTCGGCTGCGAGGTGACGCTGCTCACCGACCAGCCCGAGCGCTACACCGGAGTGGAGACGCTGCGCACCGACGTCCGCGACGCGCGCTCGGTCATCGACACGATCGCCCGCCACCACCCGCCCGGCGCGATCTTCTCCAACTCCGATCACATCCAGCCGGAGACCGCCCTGGCCGCCGCCTACTTCGGGCTGCCGGGCAAAGACTGGCGCGCCTGCCTGACCGCCAAGAACAAGGCGCTGACCCGGCAGCGGCTCGCCGCCGCGGGAGTGGAGCGGGTATGGTCCACGCGGCTCGCGCCCGGCGAACCGCTCCCGGACGCACTCTGCGAGCCCCGTCCGGGCGGGCGCGGTGAACCGCCGCAGGACGGTCCGGCGTACCCGGTCGTGGTCAAACCGCGCGAAGGGGTCGCTAGCGAGGACGTCGTGCTGGCCGCAGACGCGCGCGAACTGGCCGCGGCCGTCACCGGCATCCGCGCGCGGCGGCCCGGCGCCACTCTGGTGATCGAGGAATACCTGGAAGGGCCGCTGCACACCCTCGAAACCCTGGGCGACGGCCACGCTCTCCACGTGCTCGGCGGCTTCCGCACGACCCTCGGCCCTCTCCCGCACTTCGTGGAAGAACGCCTCGACTGGGCACCGCCGGGCGGACGCCTCCCCCACACCCCTGACAGCGCGGCGCTGGAGCACGTGCTGCGGGCGCTCGCGGCGATCGGCGCCGGGTTCGGCGCCTGCCACACCGAGTACGTCCTCACCGCACGGGGTCCGCGGATCGTCGAGGTCAACTACCGGCTCATCGGCGACACCTGCGACTTCCTGCTCGCCGAACTGCTCGGGGTGCCGCTCTTCGAGCAGGTCCTGCGGGTGCATCTCGGCGAGCCCGCCGAGGCCCCGCCGCCCGTCTCCGGCCACGGCGCGGCGGTGAGCCTGATCGCGGACCGTGGCGGGGTCGTCAAGGCCGCCCCGGGCGACGTGACGGAGGCGATCGGCGGCGTACGGCTCCGCCACCGGCCGTTCCGCGCGCCCGGGGACGTCGTGGAGCTGACCCACACCAACCGCGACTACCTGGGCGTCGTCCGGGCGGCCGGGCCCGGACGTGACGCCGTCGACCGGGCCATAGAGTCCTTCCGCGCCCGCTCGCCCTGGGTGGTCGAGTGACCCCGGCCACCGCCGAGCGCGCCGCAGCGCCCGGCGCCGCCCCGGAGAGCCGAGAAACCGGCCCCGAAGGCGAAGAAACCACCGCCCGGACGGGCGGCGGATCGCGTGAGCCGTATCTGGCCGCCCGGGTGCTGGACGCGCTGATCCGCGAGGACTACGGCGGCCTGGCCGCCCGCATGACCCGCACCAAGGACGGCGTCCAGCTCGTGCTGCCGTCGGGGCGACGGGTGCGCCTCGCACCCGGTCAGCTGTATCAGGACTTCATGGTCGCCCACACGGAGTCGCTGACTCTCCGCGAGGTGCTCGACGCGCTCACCCGGACCGCCGACCCAGGGGACGGCGAGGGCGTGGCCGCCTTCGCCGAGGAATGCCGCGCGGCGCTGCGCGCGTACGAGCTGCACGAGGCCCGCCGCGAAGGCGTCCTGGCGCGCCTGCGTCCCAGCTTCGGGCCCGCGGCAGGTGGAATGTCCTCGAGGGACGCGGCCGGTGAGGCGCCGCTGGGGCGGTCGGTCGCCTATGAGACGCTCGCCGCGTTCGTCGACCACCCGGTCTACCCGACATCTCGCGCCCGTCTCGGGCTCGCGGATGCGGAGATCACCTCCTACGCCCCCGAGTTCGCACCGTCCTTCCTCCTCCGCTGGGCGGCCGTGCCCGTCGACCGGCTGATCGGACCGGGTGGCGGAACGGCGGTGCCGGCCGGCGGGCCGGCACGCTCAGACGGCGGGACTGCGTCCCCGGACGACCGGACGGCACGCTCAAGCGGTGGGGCGGCATCACCGCAGGACGGGACGGCACGCACAGGTGGCAGGGTGGCGGACTCGGGTGGCGGGGCGGGGGGCGATCTTCCCGGGTGGTGGCCGCGGGGGGACGCCGCGTACGTGCGGTTCCCGGTGCATCCGCTGACCTTTCCCGCCGTTCGCGCCATCCCCGGCGTGCTGCTCCTGGACGAGCCGTACCTGGTGGTGCGTCCCACGCTGTCGATGCGCACCGTCGAGGTGGAGCCGCGCACGCATCTCAAGCTTCCCCTGACCACGAGCACCCTCGGGGCCCGCAACCGCAGGTCCATCAAGCCGGGCACCCTGGAGGACGGCGCGCGGGCGGAGCTGCTGCTGCGGGAGGTGCTTCGCCGCGAACCGGACGCCGGCGTGCTCGTCGCCGACGAGCAGACCTACGCCCACGCGGGCCATGACCACCTCGGCTGGTTGCTGCGCCGCCTGCCTCCCGGCGAGATCGTCCCGGTCGCCGCCCTGACGGCTCCCTTCCCCGGCGGCGGGAGGGTGATCGACCATCTGGCCGGCCGTTACCGGGGTGGCGAGGTGTCCGCGCTGCTCGCCGAGTACCTGCGCGTGCTGTTCACCTGGAACGTCCGGCTGTTCGTCACCTACGGCATCGCCCTGGAGGCGCACCAGCAGAACCTCTCGCTGGTCTTCGACGAGGACGCCGGGGCCGGGGCGGCGATGCGGCTGCTGGTCAAGGACAACGACGGGCTGCTCGTCTCTCCCGAACGGCTCGTCGCGACGGGGCTGGAGGTCCCGGGCTTCACCGACCCGCGCATGCTGAACGGCGACCCGCACGCCCTCGCGGACGTGTTCGTCACGATCACCCTGCATCTGGCCGCCGCCGCGGTGGCGTTCGGCGCGGGACACGGTGAGCTGGTCGCCCCGGCTCTGGAGAACGCGCTCGCCGAGCACGGCGGCCATCCGATGGCGCGGCTGCTGCGCGCCCGCACGCTGGACGCGGCCCGCCTGGTCGGCAAGTCCATGGTCAGCGCCGGGACCCTGGTGGCCCGCTCGCGCATCGTCTCGGCCGACATCAACAAGCACTACGGCGCCAGCGGGCCGAACTATCTACGCCACCACCCCCGCAGAGAGGTGAACCATTGAAGGGCGTCGTGTGCGGCCCCTCCGCTGCCGGATCGCCCGCCGGCGTCTCCCCGTCCGGGGTCCCGGCGACGCTCGTCCCCGCTCCAGTGATCCCGGGAGCCGAGGTCACGCAGGACACGGAGGGGACGTGGGACGACGTCACGGAGGAAGCCGGGAACGACCGGGACGGCGCCGCGAAAGGGACGTGGGACGGCGTCACTGATGAGGCCGGGAACGAGTGGGAGGGCGTCGCGGAGGAGGCGACGCTGGCGGCACTGCTGCGGTGCTGCGTTCGGGAGGTCGCCGGGCCGCGCGGGCAGGTCTGGGCCGCCACGCCGTACGTGCTGCTGCGCCTGGCCGGCGCCCTCATTCGCGTACCGGCCTCCGGCGGGCTCGCGCTGCGCTTCGACGGGGCCGCCGAACGGCTGCTGCGCGGCGTTTGGCGTCCTTTGTCGGTGGACCTGCTCGTCCGCTTGGTCGAGGCGGAGCTGAGCGACGGGTCCGCACTCCGTGGGGAGAAGTCCGCCGGGTGCGGGTCGGGGTACAACGTGGAGTTCGCCGGGCAGGTGGCCGCCAGTCGTGCGGCGATCGCGGTCATGCTGCGCGAGCGGGCGGACGCGGCCGCCCCCGAGGACCCGTGGCTGGCGTCGGAGCAGGCGCTGGTGCTCGGGCACCCGTTCCACCCCTCGCCCAAGGCCAGGACCGGCGCCGACTGGGCCCGGTACGCGCCCGAGGCGCACGCCGCTTTCCCGCTTCGGCTGCTCGGCGTGCGGGACGACGTGCTCGCGACCGGCGGCGACACGAAGGCCATCGACGGTCTGGGCGACGCACCGGCCGGGTACACCTTGCTCCCCGCCCACCCGTGGCAGCTGGAACTGCTCGCCGCCGAGCTGGCCGCCCCGCTCGCGGACGGGCGGCTCGTGGATCTCGGTCACGGCACGAGCCCGGCCGTCCCCACCTCCTCGGTGCGGACGGTGTACGAGCCGGCGATCGGCAAGTGCCTGAAGTTCAGCCTGGACGTGCGGATCACCAACTGCGTGCGCAAGAACGCCTGGTACGAGCTGACCTCCGCCGCCGAGCTGACCTGCAGGCTGGAGCCGGTGTTCGCCGACCTGTCGCGGCGCTTCCCCGGGACCCGCTGGCTGCCCGAGCCGGGGTACCGGTCGGCGGGGCTCGGCACGCGCCTGCTCGAAGGGCTGGGTGTCATCGTCCGGTCGAGCCCGTGGGAGGTGACCGGGCCCGGCGTCACCCCCGTCCTGGCCGGAGCCCTGGCCGCCTTTGGCACGGCCCCCGCCACGGCCTCGGGCGGCGGCGCGGCCGGGCCGCCGGCGGCGATGACCGAGTCGACGGCGGCGGCGATGGCGGGCGCGGCAGGAGCCATGGCGGGTGCGGCAGGGGCTGGTGCCGCAGGGGCCACGGCGGGTGCGGCGGCGGCGGTGGCCGCTCTGCGGCGGGAGCCTGTGCGGTGGTGGGGCGCGTACGTGGAGCGGGTGGCGCTCCCCGTCTTCGAGGCCTACTTCCGGCACGGCGTGGTGCTGGAGCCCCACCTCCAGAACGTCCTGGTCGGCATCGACGCCGAAGGCATGCCAGTTGAAGCCATATATCGGGACATGGAAGGCACCAAGCTGGTCGAAGGCCGGCACGATCTGTCCGGCCTTCCGGATCCGGTCACCCGGGCGGTCACCTATGACGCCACGCGCGGCTGGAACCGCGTGGTCTACTGCATCATGGTGAACCATCTCCCCGAGATCGCCGCGACGGTCGCAGGGTCGGCGGCACCGCACGCCCGAGACGAGCTCCTCGGCGACCTGTGGGCGGAGGCCAGGGCGCGCGTCGCCCACTACGCCGACCGGCTCCGGCGGCCGCTCCCCCTGCGCGACCTGCTCGCCGGAGCGCCGCTGCCCGCGAAGGCCAACCTGGCGACCAGGTGGGCCCGCTCGGCCGACCGCGACGCCGGCTACGTCCCCGTGGCCAACCCGTTCGCGGGGGTGCCGGCGTGAACATCCCCGACCGGGTGCGCGAACGCGCCGAACGCCTCGCCGACGCCCTTCCCGCGTACGTGTACGACCTGGCGTCGCTCGACCGGCACGCCGCCGCCGTCCGCCGGGCCCTGCACGGCGTCGAGCTGTACTACGCGGTCAAGGCCAACCCCGACCCCGCCCTGCTGCACACGCTGGCCCCGTACACCGACGGCTTCGAGGTGTCCTCCGGCGGCGAGGTGGCACACGTCCGGTCGGTGCTGCCGGACGCCCGGCTGGCGCTCGGCGGTCCGGGCAAGACGGACGCCGAGCTGGCCCTGGACGTCCACCGCGTGCACGTCGAGAGCCCCGGCGAGTTGCGCCGGCTCGTCGAGGTGGCGGGCCCGGCCGACGCGCTGCTCCGGGTGAACCTCGCCGTTCCCGTCGACGGGGCGTCGCTGGCCATGGGCGGCGGTGCGACGCCGTTCGGCATGGACCCCGACGGCGTGCGCGAGTGTCTGGACCTGCTGCGCGGGCAGAACAGGGTGCGCCTGCGCGGCTTCCACGCCCACCTGGCCAGCGGCCTGCGGGCCCCCGGCCTGCTCGACCTGGCCAAGGCCGTGCTGGCCTTCGGCCGCGACCTCGCCTCCGGCCAGGAACTTCCCGATCTTGAGATCAACGTCGGCGGCGGCATGGCCGTGTCGTACCAGGACCCCGAAGAGCTCTTCGACTGGGAGGCCTACGGACGGGGCCTCGAAGGCCTGCGCGACCCCGGCGAGACGCTGCGCGTGGAGCCGGGCCGGGCGCTGACCGCCTACTGCGGCTGGTACCTCACCCGCGTGATCGACGTGAAGCGCGTCCACGGCGAGGTGTTCGCCGTGGTCACCGGCGGCACCCACCATCTGCGCACGCCCGTGGCCAAGGGGCACGACCAGCCTTTCGCCGTCCTGCCGACCGGCCGCCCCGGCACGGGCCCGACCGACGAGCCGGTCACCGTGGCCGGTCAGCTCTGCACCCCGAAGGACGTCTTCGCGCGCAAGGTGCCCATGTCGGTGAACGTGGGGGACATCGTGGCCTTCGGCATGGCCGGCGCCTACGCCTGGACCATCTCCCACCATGACTTCCTGATGCACCCCAGACCCGGCTTCCACTACCTCACCTGAACGTGCAGGTTCATGTCGCGATATGTGCGGGAAATCACGGATGATGCGCCAAGCGCGAACTGAATAGCATTGGGCGCCTGATCGTCGGGGAGCGCGCGATTCGGGCGCCTGAGCTGGGACGTGCGGATTGTCGGAGGGGCGCGGTACGGTCGGCGGCATGTCGCGATCAGCAGAAGCGGGCCCCTCCGTGTCTCCCTCCGCCGCTCCGCCGGCCGTCACGGCGGACGATCTCGATCAGGCCGTGCACCTCGTCCTCGGTGTTCTCGGCGGCGCGCCGGCCGACGCCTGGGACCGCAAGGCGGGCTCGCTCGAGTGGGACTGCTGGGAGACCATCCAGCATCTCAGCGACGACTTCTTCTCCTACGCCCTGCGGCTGGGCCGCCGGACGCCCGCCCTCGACCACAGCCCGCCGCTCCTGTGGGAGAGCCGGCGGCCGGGCGGGCCTCAGAGCGCGTTCCGCGCCGACCGTTCGGCGGGGCCCGAAGGGCTGTTGCAGGTGCTGGAAGCGTGCGGCGGGCTGCTCGCCGCCGTGGTCAGGACGAGACCGCCGCATGTGCGCGCCTACCACGTCTACGGGGCGTCCGACCCTGCGGGGTTCGCCGCGATGGGCATCGTGGAGGCCCTGGTCCACACGCACGATGTGGCCGGCGGGCTCGGGTTCGCCTGGAACCCGCCGGCCGATCTGTGCGCGCGGGTGCTGGCCCGGCTCTTCCCGGAGATCCCGGCCACCGGCGACCCCTGGCCCTGCCTGCTGTGGGCCACCGGTCGCGGCGAGCTTCCCGGGCGTCCGCGCCTCACCACGTGGCGCTGGTACGGCGCCCCCCTCGCATAGCCCGCCGGCTACCGGTCGCGATCACGCGAGGCGACACCGTCGTCGCCGCGCTTCACGCTGTCGCGGAAGGCGCCCACTCGCCGGCGGTGACCCGCGACACCGGGCCGTGCGGGCGCTTGCTGTCGCGCAGCGCGATGCCGGCAAATCCTGCGGTGCATTCGATGGCGAGCGGGAAATCGGAGCGACACGCCATCGAGTTCGAGGGCTTCATCGTATTTGCGTGCGAAATCGGCCCTGGGGAGGCGCTTGCCCACCTCGACCATGCTCACCATGGCCCCTGTATAACCGATACGTTCTCCTAGCCCTTATTGGCTGATATGCGCCTCGTTTCGGCGTTTCCGCACTTCGTAGCCGAAGCGGGCCGCCGGGGACGACTCTGGGCTGCGTTCACGCCGGGGAGGCATGCGACCTCCGCTCAATATGAGCTAACCGATCTCCAACGTAAAGCATCGAACGTTTGTTGCGAACATTCCCTTACGGAGAGTAATGGACGGAGACAGGGCGGGGAAGGGCAAGAAGGGAATTCGTCGAAGGATGGTGCGGGCCATGTCAGAGAATCCACATAACTCCGATATGCGACATCAAATGAGGTGCCGGAATACACCCCGGATACCGAACCAGGCACGAGGACCGGACGTGGCACCGGACACGGCGCGGACGGCGGACCGGGCAGAGGCACCGGAC
Organism: Sphaerisporangium dianthi; assembly: GCF_042654065.1. Lineage (NCBI taxonomy): Bacteria > Bacillati > Actinomycetota > Actinomycetes > Streptosporangiales > Streptosporangiaceae > Sphaerisporangium > Sphaerisporangium dianthi. The sequence goes on from NZ_JBHSFP010000010.1 coordinate 33,414, forward strand.
CGGGCTGGGGCGCTGGACCTGGCTGGGGCGCTGGACCGGGCGCGGACACCGGCCTCCGCGCGGGAACCGCATCTCGTCCCGATGGCGGCGGGAGGCGGGATCGCGCGCACCACGGCGCGCCGGGCCGGGGAGACCCCGCGCCGCTCCGTCCAGTTCGAGGTGACCTGGCAGCGGGCCGTCCGCGCGATGCGCGCGTCCGGCCTCACCCGCGACGAACTCGCCCGGACGGCCAGGGCGCTGGGCCGGACTCCCCTCACCGACCAAGAATGGGCCGATATCGATGAGCACCGATGACACCACTTCGGAGAAGCGCGCGGCCGAGGACGCCGATCTGCTCGCGGTCCTGCGCCGTCACCTGGTCGCCGAGGGCGTCCGCTGCCGGATCTTCATGAGGGTGCGGCTCACCATCGGCACCGAGGCCATCCCGCCGCAGCGCACCTGCCGGCCGCCCGAGTTGATCGTGTACGGGCCGGACGGGAAGGAGCGGGCGAAGGTCACCGTCCGCACGAGGCTGTGGGGCACCGCCTTCCTGGTCAGCCCGGCCGGCGACGCCCCGGAGTTCCAGTTCCCCATGGGGCAGGTCTCCGAGATCCTCCGCTGGCTCCGCCTGCTGGCCGAGGACGAGCTGAGCATCGCCCCACCGGTCGAGGGCGACGCCGAGACCGCTTCTCCGGCGTCCTCTCCGACATCGCCGTGACGCGTCCGACGTATTCGACGCATCGGCCGCCTTCCCGCCGCCCGGGCTCCCGTGGCGGGGTCGTGGGACAAGAAACTTGAACGACCATTTCTTGGAATCATTCAAGATTGATGTTACTGTTACCACAGGTCAGAGGCCCAGAGCATCTCCCAGGGGCGGTTCGGAGCCGCCGCAGCGGCCCACGCGGCCGACGCACAGAGGCCGCCTGGGAACGCCGCCGTGTGAGGCGCAGGCCTCCACCGCAGGCACGGCCGGCGCCGGTGTGCCCGGCCGGCCTGCACAACCCACCGTTCCCACCCCACCCCGTTGGAAGTGTTCGCGATGCCGTCCCCGTCGATTCCCGGCCCGCAAGCTCCGTCCGCAGAGCGGCGCCGCCTGTGGTGAACCCTGCCTCCGGACGTCAGGACCCCGCGAGTACCAAGTGGTGGGGTCTGAGGCTCCCGCGCTCGATCCGAGCGAGATGCACCCTGGTGGCCGTGGCCCTTTCGACCGTCTTCCTCGCCACGGTGGGCGCCAGTGTCGACGCGGCGATCCGCTACAAGGTCGAGGTCGACACCTTCGAGGTCACCAAACGCGTGGCCAGCCAGTGGAGCGCGGCGTTGCGCAACGGCACCGTGCCGCGGGAGATCCCCACATCCAGCAAGGTCAACCTTGTCCAGGTCGTCGACGCGACCGGCCACGTACTGAACGCCAGCAGGGCCGTCGCCGGCCGGCCTCCGCTCAGCACGCTCCGCCCGCCGCCCGACGACCGCTTCCAGACCCGCACCATCTGCTCGGACGGCGAGCACTGCGCCATGCTGATGGCGATCCGCGTCTCCCCCGCTCTCGACTCCCCGGTCGTCTACGCCGGCGTCCCGGAACCCGCCATCCTCTCGGGCACGGAGCTCGACCTCGGCATCGCCGCCGCGAGCCTGCCGATCTTGCTGCTGGTCGGCTGCATCACCTGGTCCATGCTCGGCCGCACTCTGCGCCCCGTACAGACGATCTGCGAGCGGATGTCCGAGATCACCGGCACCGACCTGAGCCGGCGCGTCCCGTTGCCGCCGGGCGACGACGAGATCACCATGCTGGCCGCGACCGCCAATCAGACTCTCGCCCGTTTGGAAAGCGCTTTCAAGCAGCAGCGCCGCTTCGCCTCCGACGCCTCCCACGAGCTGCGGTCCCCGATCACGGGCCTGCGGGTGGGGCTGGAGGAGGCGCTCGCCCACCCCGAGGACGTGGACCCGCAAGACGCCATGCGGGCGGCCCTTTCGACCACCGACCGGATGGAGGCGATCGTCGGCGACCTGCTGGTCCTCGCCCGTCTGCGCGCCGCCGATCCGGCTCCGCCCGAATCGGTCGACCTCACCGCCCTGGCCTACGAGGTCGTCGACGCACGGCCCTGGAGGGTCCCGGTGCGCGTCCACGCCGACGACGACGTGTGGGCCTCCGGCTCGCGGATCCAGCTCATGCGCGTGATGGAGAACCTCGTCGCCAACGCCCAGCGGCACGCCCGCACCGGGGCCGACCTCACCGTGTACGCCTCCGCCGGCACGGCGGTCGTCGCGGTCACCGACGACGGCGACGGGATCGCGCCCAAGGACCGCGAACGCGTCTTCAGCCGGTTCACCCGCCTGGAGCAGGGCCGCCGCCTCGACCCCGGGGGCAGCGGCCTGGGACTGGCCATCTCCCGCGAGATAACCGAGGCCCACCATGGCACGCTGCGCGTGGAGGACTCCCTCCGCGGCGCCCGCTTCGTCCTCCGCCTCCCCCTCCTGGAACACCCGCCCCAGACGTGACCGCCTCACGTCCAGAGAGCGTCAAGGGGCAGGACCGAGATCCCTTCCTCGTGGACATAGGCATAGGGGCCGGTGTAAAGCATGATGCCGGTCTCGAAACGATCGCCAAGCCGTGCGCGCAGTGCACGCATACCTCGAAGATCTTCTCGGTGGACCCGGGAGCCCGCCTTGACCTCGAACGCGAACACCTGGCCATCATCACGCTCGAGCACAAGATCGACTTCGTCCCCGGCTCCAGTGCGGAAGTGGCCCGCTGAGACGGGACCGTCCCACCAACTGACCTGCTTGAGGATCTCGCCCACCCGAAGGTCTCGACCAGGTGACCGTATGCCGTCAATACCGTCGGATCACCGAGCGCGACCTTGTCCGGGTTGGTTGAGCTCGGCCTTGATCACGTGAAGAAGCTCGGGAACATGCTGGTACTCATCGATCAACACCGTCTCCGTACCGGAGACGAACCGTCCGGGATCATTGCGCACGACCGCCCGGGTCGCTGGATCGTCACAATCGATGACGTTGCGGTCGAGGTCGCGGGCCAGCTCCGCGAGCAAGGTGCTCTTACCGACCGTCCGCGGACCGTTGAGCACGAGCACGGGTTCCTCCGCCAGACGCGCCTTGAGCACAGCGGTAAGGCGACGACTCGCAAGCCGTCAGTTCCCCGTCCATGCTGGGATTACGTCACTTTCTTCCGCTCCTACAGGTGGATTTCTTCCGCGTTTGCATACGCTGAACTTCCGCGTTCGCACATCCGCTACTTCCGCGACCGCAGGCATCCGCCGCGGTGGGAGGTGCGGAAGGGCGGTGGGGCGGGGAATGCCGGACGGTGAGGGCCGTCAGCGGGCCTCGGGCACCGATTCGATGAGGCGGACCAGGCCGGCGGCGTCGAGGAGGTCGACGGGGCGGACGGTCTCGTTGGCGCGGACGTAGTGGAAGGCGGCGCCCACCTTGTCCACCGGGACGCCGGCCAGGTGTGCCCAGGCCAGGCGGTAGGCGGCCAGCTGCACGGAGGCCGCTCTGGCGGCGCCGCCGCGCGGGCGTTCGCCGGTCTTCCAGTCGACGACCACGTACCCGTCGCCGTCGGCGAAGACCGCGTCCATCCGGCCGCGTACCAGCCGGTCGGCGATCATCGTCTCGAACGGCACCTCGAGGTCGACCGGCGCGAGGGCCGCCCACGGGCTCTCCTCGAACCGGGACTGCAGCTCGGCGAGCTGGACGTCGGCGCCCGACAGGTCGTCGGAGGCGCCGGGCAGCTCGAAGTCGTCGATCAGCCGTTGCTGCCCCCATCGCCCTTCCAGCCAGCGGTGGAAGGCGGTGCCCCTGCGCGCGAGCGGGGCGGGCTTGTGCGGCAGCGGGCGGCGGATCTGGCGGGCCAGCGCCGCCGGGTCGGCCGCCAGGGTGACCAGCGAGGACACCGTCAGATGAGCCGGCAGTTCGACGACCGCCTCGCCTCGCCGCCTGTTTCGCTCACGCTCGCGGAGCAGCAGCTCGGTGTCACGCGCCCAGGCCCGGACACGCTCACGCTCCCACTCTTTGAGCGGCAGGTCGTTCAGGGGGACGGCTCGCGGAAGAGCCTGCGGCGGAGGGGCATCCTCCGGGAGGGCGTCGTCGTCCCAGGGGAGGGCGTCGCCCCCGGTCTCGTCGCCCCCGGTCTCGTCGCCCCCGGTGTCGTCGTCTCCGGCGAGGTCGTCCCAGGGGAGGCCCTCCCAGGGGAAGTCCTCCGGGAAGTCGTCGTCGTACGGCGCGTCGTCCCAGATGGAGTCCTCCACGGGCGGCGCGCCCGCGGGCTCGGCGGGCGGTTCGTCCCGTCCTGCGGGCATCCGCGCGGAAGGACCGACGGGGAAGGCAGGCGAGGACGTCTCGGGAGGGGCGGACTCGGTGCGGAAATCAGCGCGGGACGGGGTGGGCGACGAGGCCAGGGCGGCGAGGACCATGTCGGCGCCGGTGCGGATGGCCTCGTACCGCTCGCCCGCCGGGGTGGCGGGCCAGGCGGCCGAGGCGGGCTCGGCGAGCAGGGGGTTGGCGGCGTCCTCCTCGACGTCCGGCGCCCAGTACGCCACCTGCCCGCAGGAGTCGCGGATCTCCCGCAGGAAGTCGGAGGGCGCGAGCGGCCGGGCGGCCGACCCCCAGCGGTAGCCGGAGGCGATCAGCAGGTAGTGGGCCCGGGTGACCGCGACGTAGGCCAGCCGCCGCTCTTCCATCAGGTCGCGTTCGCGGCAGCGCTCGTCGAAGTCGGCCAGGTCGTCCTTGTCGAGCCCCGCGAGGACCGGCAGGTCGGCCCGGTCGCCCCGCAGCGGATAGGGCAGCTTGCGCGGGTTCTCGGTCCACCGGGAGTTGGTCGCGGGCGTCGCCGGGAAGACGCTGCCCTTGGCCAGGCCGCCCCGCTGGGTGGTGAGCTGCGAGAGCCCCGGCACGATCACGACCGGCCACTCGAGCCCCTTCGACGCGTGGACGGTCATGAGCTTGACGCTGTTGGTCTCGCCCACCCGCCCGGCCTCCAGCCCGAACTCCTCCGACTCGGCCGCCTTGAGGTAGGCGAGGAAGGCTCCGAGCGTCGGGTCCTCGGCGTCGCCGGCGAACCGGGACGCCGCGTCGAGGAAGGCGTCCAGGTCGGCCCGGGCGGCCAGCGGCCCCCCGCCGCGGGCCGCCACCTCGACGTCCAGGCCGACCCGCCGCTCGATCTCGGCGATCAGATCGGGCAGCGGCTGCCCGGCGTGCGCGCGCAGGACGCGCAGCTCGTGGGCCAGGAGCGGCAGCCGCGCGCGGGCGAGCGGAGAGAAGTGCTCCAGCCACTCGGAGCGGTCGGCCAGCTCGTCGAGGGCGTCGACCAGGCTGCCGCGCTCTTCGCGCATGTCGGTGACGACCTGCTCAAGAGGGTCTTCGGCCGCCGGGCCGCCACGGCTCGCCATGGTCAGCTCTCTGGCCAGGTCGCCGAGGACCTTCAGGTCGGCCGGCCCGATGCGCCAGCGCGGCCCGGCGAGGAGACGGACGAGCGCGTCGCCGGCCGTCGGCTCGTACAGGACGCGGAGGATCGCCACGAGGTCGGCCACCTCGGGGACGGTGAGCAGCCCGCCGAGGCCGACCACCTCGACCGGGATGTCCCGCGCCTCAAGGGCCCGGCGCAGCGCGGGGAACTGGGCCCGTTTGCGCGCCAGGACGGCCACGTCCTGCGGTTGCAGCGCCGTCGCTCCGCCCCACGCTCCGCCCGGCTTGAGCTTCTCGCGGAACTTGTCGCGCTCGCCCTCGCCCCACGGCAGGCCATCGGGCGCGATCTCTCTGCCGAGCATGCGTGCCACGCCGTCGGCGATCCACGCGGCCTCGTCCTCGGCCGTGTCGTGGAACGCGCAGACCACCCGCCCGCGCGCGACGCGGTTGCCGCCGGGGACGAGCACCGGCACCTCGCGCGCCTCGGCGCGCAGCGGGGCCTGAACGCGGGCCGCGACGTCCAGCACCCGCTCGCCGTTGCGGAAGCTCACCGAGAGCCTGCGCACGGGCGCGGCCCGGCCGGCCGCGGTGGGGAAGTCGTCGACGAACCGCTTCAGGTTGCCGGAGGAGGCGCCGCGCCAGCCGTAGATCGACTGGCAGGGGTCGCCCACGGCGGTCACCGGGTGCCCGCCGCCGAACAGGGCGCGCAGCAGGACGAGCTGCGCGTGGCTGGTGTCCTGGTACTCGTCCAGCAGGACGACCGAGAACCTGCCCCGCTCGATCATGCCGACCTCGGGGTGGCGGTCGGCGATGCGGGCCGCGAGCGCCATCTGGTCGCCGTAGTCGATCACCTCGCGCCTGCGCTTCTCCCGCTCGTACGCCTCGACCATGGGCAGGAACTGCTCGCGGATGTCCTGCGTGCGGACCGGCTTGCGCTGGTGCAGCGTGGGGCGGCCGGTGAGCCGGGCGTAGCGCTCGTCCAGCCAGTGGCCGATCTCGCGGACCTCGGCGGGAGTGCGCAGGTGCTCCGACAGCTCGCCCGCGAGGTCCAGGACCGCGGCGGTGACGGAGGGCGGGGCGAGGTCGACGCGATCCATCGGGCCGTCGTACCGGCCCACCACGCGGGCCGCCATCTGCCAAGAGATGGCGGGGCTGACCAGGCGCATGGTCGGTTCCATCGCCTCGCGCAGCGCGTGGTCGGTGACCAGCCGCGCGGCGTAGGCGTGGTAGGTGGACACGGTGGGCTCGGCCTCGAGCAGCTCGGCCGGGGCCAGGCCGACCTCGGCGAGCCGGGTGAGCCGCTTGCGCACGCGGGCGGCCAGCTCGGCGGCGGCCTTGCGGGTGAAGGTGAGGCCGAGGACGCGTTCGGGGTGCACCAGCCCGTTGGCGACCAGCCAGACCACTCGCCCGGCCATGGTCTCGCTCTTGCCGGACCCGGCGCCGGCGACGACGACCGTCGGTTCGAGCGGCGCTTCTATGACGGCCGCCTGCTCGGGCGTGGGCGGCGGGATGCCGAGCTTCTCCGCCAGCTCGGCGGGGCTGATCAGCGCGGGCCTGGTGTCGTCCGGCCCGGCGGCCGGCGCCGGCGGGTGTGCCCCTAGCATCCCGCCCCCCGCACGGCGACGGCCGGAAGCGCACGAGCGCGCCCGGCGCGCTTGGGTGGGGCGGGCGTGGGGGGCCGGGTCAGCAAACCTGGCCTCCGCTGTCGTTGACGGGGCAGCTGACCTTGGCGGCGCAGGTGCGGCAGCCGTCGTTGACCTGGGCGGTGAACACGCCGGACGCCATGCCGGTGGCGACGGTGGTGACCAGCGTCTTGGCCCAGGCGGGGTCGGGGTCGTCGCCGAGCGCGCCCTGGCGCTGCTCTTTGGCCTCCTTGCCCGCGGCCTTGCCGACCTGGACGAGCGCCGCGCCTCCCGGCTCGGTCATGCCGTGACGCTCGAACGCGCCCAGCAGCGTGGCGAGCTGGTAGACCCCGAGCTGCGGGTGGCGGTCGAGCTCCTGGTCGGACGGCTTGGTGGTGCCGGTCTTGATGTCGATGATCACGGCTCTGCCCTCGCCGTCGCGCTCGACGCGGTCGACCCGGCCGCGGATGTGCACACCGTCCGACAGTTCGGCGGTGAAGGCCTCTTCGACCGCGATCAGCTCGCGGGGGTTCTGCTCGTGCCAGGCGAGGAACCGGGCCACCATCTGCTCGGCGACCTGGCGCTGCTTGCGGTTGAACCACACGCCGCCGAAGTCGAGCCCGTCCCAGACCTCGTCGAGCCGCTTGCCGAGGGTGTCCCCCTCCTGCCCGGCGACCGCCAGGACGGCGATGGCGTGAATGACGCTGCCGAGGCTGCGGGACATGTCGGTGCCGGAGGCGCCCACGGCGGTCTCCAGCAGCCAGCGCAGCCCGCACTTGGTGAAGTTCTCGACCGCGGACGGCGAGACCCGCACGACGTTCTCAGGCCAGCTCAGCGGGCGGTCGTCGGACAGTGGCGTGAGCGCGTACCACTCGTCAGGGTGGGCCCCCGGGACGCCCGCCCGCGCCAGGCGGGCGAGGTGCTCGGCGGCCGAGCGGCGCATCGGCTCGGGCCTTGTGGGATCGCACACGGCGGCTCGCAGGTCGGCGACCAGGGCGGACATGCTCAGCCAGCGGGCGCGGTCGTCGACGGCGGCCTCCTCGACCGCTCCGGGCAGCAGTTCGGCGAGGAACCGCGAGGGCCGCTCGTCGGTGTCCTCGCCGCCGACGGCGGTGACGACCAGCCGGCGGCGGGCGCGGGTGGCGGCCACGTAGAACAGGCGCCGCTCCTCGGCGAGCAGCTTGGAGGCCAAGGCGGCGCCGGCCGCGTCGGCGCCGTCGAGGGCGGACCCGCCGGCCATCTCGACCATCTGCTGGACGCCGAGCAGCGACCCGCGCAGGCGCAGGTCGGGCCAGACGCCCTCCTGGACGCCGGCGACCACCACCACGTCCCATTCGAGGCCCTTGGAGCGGTGGGCGGTCAGGATGCGGACGGTCTCGCCGTCGGGCGCGTGCTCGGCCAGCGTGTCGCCGGGGATCTCCTGGGAGGTCAGGTCGTCGAGGAAGACCTCGGGGCCGGCGTGCGGAAGGCGGTCGACGAAACGCGCGGCGTGGTCGAACAACGCCACCACCGCGTCGAGGTCGCGGTCGGCCTGGGCGCCCCGCGCGCCGCCCGAGAGGCTCGCCTCGGTCCAGGCGTCACCGAGCCCGGACGCCTGCCAGATCGCCCACAGAGCCTCCTCGGAGGTGTCGCCGCGGTGAACCGCCTCGCGCGCCACGGTGATCAGCCTGGCGACGCGCTGAGCGCACGCGGCGACGTGCTCTTCGACGGGGACCAGCTCGCGGACGTCGCGAACGGCCGCGACCAGCAGTTCGTCGGACGAGCGCGCCGGCAGGGGCAGCGTTCCGTCGTCCGGCGCCGCCGCGGCGAGCTCGGCCGTTCTCAGCGCGCGGCGCAGGCGGCGCACGCCGATCGCGTCGGTGCCGCCCAGCGGGCCGGTGAGCAGGTCTTCGGCCGTGGCCACGTCCAGCGTCGCCGGGTGCAGCGCCACGCGCAGCAGGGTGATCAGCGGACGCACCCCGGACCGCTGGACCAGGGGCGCCTCGTCACCGGCCACGACGACGGGCACTCCGGCGGTGAGCAGGGCGCGGCGCAGCATCGGGACCTGCCGGCTCGCCGAGCGCACCAGGACGGCCATGCGGCTCCACGGCACCCCTTCGAGCAGGTGGGCCCGGCGCAGGGCGTCGGCCACGACCGCGGCCTCCTGGCTCTCGCTGTCGGCCAGCAGGACCCGGACCTCGCCCGGGGGGGCGTCCTGCGGTGAGGTCAGCTCGCGGTGACCGTCGCCGCGGGACCGTCCCGGCACCGGCGGGGCGGGGAGGCGGGCGGCGACGCGGCGGGAGGCGGCCAGCAGGTCGGGACCGCTCCTGCGGCACACGCGCAGCGCGATGACCGGCGCCTCGTGGCCGGCCGCCGTGCGGAACCGCTCGGGGAAGTCGAGGATGCCGCGCACGTCCGCGCCGCGGAAGCCGTAGATGGACTGGTCGGGGTCGCCCACGGCGATCAGGTCGCGGCCGTCGCCGGCCAGCCGCCGGAGCAGGAACTCCTGCGCGGGGTCGGTGTCCTGGTATTCGTCGACGAAGACGACGTCGTAGGCGGCGCGCTCGCGCCGCCGCACCTCCACGTCGTTGAGCAGGCCGGCGGCGGCGCGGATCAGCTCGGCGTAGTCGAGGGCAGGGGACGGATCGAGGTCGAAGCGGTCGGCGTACCGGTAGGCGAACCGGCCCGCCGCCACCCAGTCGGGCCTGCCGTGCTCACGGCCGAGGACGACCAGATCGTCGCCGTCGAGGCCGCGTTCGGCCGCGCGGGCGAGGAAGTCGCGCAGTTCCTCGGCGAACCCGCGGGTCTTGAGCGGCTCGCGCATGCTGGACGGCCATTGCTCCGCGCCGTCCTCGAGCTCGCCGTGGAGCAGCCGGCGGACCTCCAGGAGTTGCTCGGGGCCGGTCAGCAGGCGGGGCGGCGGATCGCCCGCGAGCACCGCCTCACGGCGCAACAGCGCGTAGGCGTAGCTGTGGAACGTGAGCGCGAGCGGCGTTCTCGTGGTGCGGCGCATGCGCGCGGTGATACGCTCGCGCAGCTCTTCGGCGGCCTTGCGGCTGAAGGTGAGGACGAGCACCCGCTCGGGGTCGACGCCGCGCCGCTCGACACGGTCGACGACGCTCTCGACGATCGTGGTGGTCTTGCCGGTGCCGGGGCCCGCGAGCACGAGCAGCGGGCCGCCCTCGTGGCGGACGACCGCCCGCTGATGCTCATCGAGAGCAGGAGGCATCGCCTGCCCCGCGCTTCCCCGCCGCACCAGACGGTAGGCCTGACCACTCACAGCACGCTATTCCACCAGACCACAGGGGTAGATCGTGCCGACTCGACTTGTACGGTGCCCGAACCGATCTCCGACCTGGGCGACAGGTCACGATATCGAGGCATTCTCCGGGTCGAAGAAGCGACACGCCGACTCGTGGCCGCGTTTCGTTGGCCCTGTGGGTTCGGACGTGTTTGGACCTGTTGAGGCACTCGCCTTCTTGCCAGGCTGGCTGGACCGAACGACGGTCACGGAGGAACCGGCCCCGGTGACGATTCACACGGAAGCCCGGCTCAGTGTCGGTTCATGACGGTTCATGACGGTCCGCGGGAGAGCCCGGGGCCGAGGACGCGCACGGGGAACCCGGGGCCGAGGACGTTCACGGAGAAGCCGGGCCTATGACGGTGCACGGAGAGAGGAGCGCGGTGTCCATGGGTCCGCGGAAGCAGGACACGCCGGCGGCGCCGCCCGGCCGGCGGGGACGGGTGCGGGGGGCGGCGGGCGCCGCGACGGCGATGTTCTGTGTCGGGACGCTGACGGCGGTGTCCCCGGCGCTGCACCACTACCCCCTCTACGGCGGGCAGGCGCTGCGCTACGCCCTGGGCGGGCTGGTGCTGCTGGCGGTAATGAGAGCGCGCGGGCTGGCCCACCTGCGGCTGAACCGCAAGGAGCTGGCGCTGATCGTGCTGCTGGCCGCCGTCGGGCTGGCCGCGTTCAACGTCTTCGTCATCGAGTCCACCCGGTACGCCGACCCCGCGACGGTGGGGACGATCATCGCCACGGTGCCGATCATCCTCGCCCTGGCCGGGCCGCTCATGGAGCGCAGGCGGCCGACGCCGCACATCGTGGCGGCCTCCGTGCTCGTGGCCGGAGGCGCAGGGGTGGCCACCGGGCTCGGCGGGGGCACCCTGGCCGGGGTGGTGCTGGCGCTCGGCGCGCTGGCGTGCGAGGTGGGGTTCTCGCTGCTCGCCGTCCCCCTGCTGGCGCGTCTCGGCGCGGTGCGCGTCTCGGCGTACGCGACGATCGCCGCCGTGCCGCTCCTGCTGGTCGCCGGGGTGGCGGTGGACGGCCGGTCCGCGCTGCGGGCGCCCACGCCGGGCGAGGCGGCGGCGCTCGCCTACCTGGCGGTGGTGGTGACCGCGTTCGCGTTCTTCTGCTGGTACGACGCGCTGCCCCGTCTCGGGGCCGAACGGGCCGGGTTGTTCTCCGGTCTCCTGCCGATCGGCGCCATCGTCTCCAGTGTGATCCTCGGCACCGGCCGGCCGGGCGTCCCGGACATCCTGGGCGCCGCGCTGGTCATCGCCGGCCTGCTGTCCGGCCTGCGCCCGGGACGCCGTCAGGAGGCGGGCCCACCGCGCGGCGCGCGCGGCGATGGTGTAGTCCTGGTCGAAAGCTCTGGTAACGGTCAGGAAGGATCACATCGGTGACAGGTACAGCGGCGGTCGCGAGCCCGGTGGACTTCACCGTGCACGGGGACTACGGCCTGAAGAACGCCAACAGCGCGACCGGCGCGTTCACGCGCCCGCCGTACAGCTTCAAAGATCGCGTCACCGCCGACGGCAGCAGCGGCTATCCCGCCGAGCCGGGCCGCTACCACCTCTACGTGTCCCTCGCCTGCCCCTGGGCGCACCGGTCCGTCATCGTGCGGGCGCTGAAAGGGCTGGAGGACGTCGTGTCGATGTCGGTCGTCGACCCGATCCGCGACGGGCGCGGCTGGGCGTTCCGTGAGGGGCGCGGCCACACCGCCGACCCGGTCAGCGGGTTCACGCTGCTGCGCGACGCCTACGAGGCGAGCGATCCGGGGTACGACGGGCACGTGTCGGTGCCCGTGCTGTGGGACCGCCGGACGGGGCGCATCGTGAGCAACAACTTCCCCGACATCTCGATCGACCTGGGCACGCAGTTCGACCGGTGGGCCGCCCCGGGCGCCGATCTCTACCCCGTCGATCTCCGGCCTCAGATCGACGAGCTGAACGACCGCGTGTACGCGACCGTCAACAACGGGGTGTACCGCTGCGGCTTCGCCACGAGCCAGGAGGCCTACGACGAGGCGGTCCGGGCCCTGTTCGCGACCCTGGACGAGCTGGAGGAGCGCCTCGGCGCCGGGCGCTACCTGTTCGGCGACCGGCTGACCGAGGCCGACGTCCGGCTGTGGGTGACGCTGGCGCGCTTCGACGCGGTGTACGTGACGCACTTCAAGGCCAACCTGCGCCGCCTGGTGGACTATCCGAACCTGTGGGCGTACGCCCGCGACCTCTACCAGCGCCCGGCCTTCGGCGGGACGACCGACTTCGACCACATCAAGCGGCACTACTACCAGACCCACCCCCAGATCAACCCGTCGCGCATCGTCCCTGCCGGCCCGCTGACCGACTGGGCCGCCCCGCACGGCCGCGGCTAGCGAGCCCCCGTCCGCCTCACCGCCGAGGGCGCCTGACCGGCGTCCTCGGCTTCGTCGTGCCATGCCCCGGGGTTCCCGGTCCCCCGCGGCTAGTGGTGTTCCCGCGCGCCTGACGTGCCGGCTCCGCCCGCCGCCCACCGGGACAAGGGCCACTTCAGAGCATTTTTACGTACATGTACGGATGTACCTACGGATGTTCAACCCTGACATGCGCACCTAGCGTCTCGCCCAGGCCGGTTCGCTCCCGGCCTGGTACGCGAGAACAGGAGCGCCGTCACGTGACACCCCCGCCCGTCCCGCCTTAGCCGTCCCTCCCGCCATGGGAGATGTTCTCCGGCGGATGGTGCGGCCAGACCCCCCGCTCATACCGCTCCGTCCGCCGGGCTCGCCATTCATTTCTCTCATCACCCCCTAATCCCACCCGTCGCGCCGCCGGGCACCCCCCTGCGGCGGGACAGCCGCGCCCCCGCCCGACCGGCGGCAGCGGAGGTGGGAGGCAGAGAAAGGAAGAACGCGCATGAGGCGCAGAGCTCTACTGGCCGCCGTGGCCTGCGTGGCCACGGTCGCCGTGGTGGCACCCGCCACCCCCGCGGGCGCCAAGCCTTCGCCCGGGGCCAAGAAAGAGGTCAACTCCTCCGTCGCCGCGGCCGAGCGCGCCGCCGCGGATCCGTCGCAGCGCGCTGCGGCCGCCGCGGACCAGGCCGTGGCCAGCGGCCTCGACGACCTCCGGCTGAGCCTGAACGAGGTCTACAAGCGCACGAAGGTGACCAGCGGCGCGGGCGGCGTCTACTCCGTCGCCTACGAGCGCTCCTACAAGGGCCTTCCGGTGGTCGGCGGCGACGCGGTCGTGATCGCCGACTCCTCGGGACGGGTGCGCGACACCGTGGCCGCCTCCGCCGCCATGCCCGCCGGCCTGTCGACCACGCCCACGGTGACCGCGGAGAGCGCCACAGAGGCCGCCAAGACCAAGCTTGAGCGGGTGGACGACAGCGCCGCGCCACGCCTGGTCATGCTCGCCTGGGGCAAGCCGCGGCTGGCGTGGGAGGCGACGGTCTCCGGCATCGCCGCCGGCAAGCCGAGCATCCAGCACGTCTTCGTCGACGCGGCCACCGGCGAGATCGCCGACGCCTACGACGACGTGCGCGAGGGCACCGGCAACGGCTACTACTACGGCAGCGTCACGATCAACACCAGCGGCTCGGGCAGTTCGTACTCGTTGACCGACTCAACCCGCAGCGGCCTGCGCTGCGGCGGGCAGAACGGCTCGGCCTACACCGGCACCGACGACGCCTGGGGCACCGGCTCGGGGACGAACCTGGAGACCGCCTGCGTGGACGCCCTGTACGGCGCCCAGCGGGAATGGGACATGCTGCGCGACTGGCTGGGCCGCAACGGCATCAACGGCAGCGGCGGCGCCTTCCCGATCAGGGTGGGCCTGAACGACGTCAACGCCTACTGGAACGGCAGCTACACCAACTTCGGCCACTCGCAGGACAACGCCCGGCAGGCCACGCCGATCGACGTGGTGTCGCACGAGTTCGGCCACGCCATCTTCCAGACGACTCCCGGCGGCGCCGGCTCGGGCAACGAGAACGGCGGCATCAACGAGTCCACCGGCGACATCTTCGGCGCGCTGACCGAGTCCTACGCCAACAACCCCAACGACCCGCCGGACTACCAGGTCGGCGAGGAGGTCGACCTCGTCGGTGACGGCCCGATCAGGTACATGTACAACCCGTCGCTCGCCGGCGACCCCAACTGCTGGTCGTCCTCGATCCCGAGCACCGAGGTGCACGCGGCGGCCGGCCCGCTCAACCACTGGTTCTACCTGCTGGCCGAGGGCTCCGCGCCGGGCGGCGGCAAGCCCAACAGCCCGATCTGCTCCAGCGGCCCCTCGTCGGTGACCGGCCTCGGCATCCAGAAGGCCGGCAAGATCTATATGGGCGCGCTGCAGCGCAAGACGTCGAGCTGGCGGTACGCCAACATCCGCTCGGCCTCCCTCGCGGCGGCCGTGGAACTGTACGGCGCGACGAGCACGGAGTGCGCGACCACCAAGGCGGCGTGGAACTCGATCAACGTGCCCGCGCAGTCCGGTGAGCCGTCCTGCACCCCCAGCTCCAGCAACGACTTCTCGCTGACGCTGAGCCCGACCGCGGGTTCGGTGGCCCCGGGCTCGTCGACCACCTCGACGGTCGCGACGGCGACCACCGCGGGCAGCGCGCAGACGGTCGCGCTGTCGGCGTCCGGCCTGCCCTCCGGCGCTAGCGCGAGCTTCAGCCCGTCCTCGGTCACCTCGGGCTCGTCGTCCACGCTGACCATCTCCACCAGCAGCTCGACCCCGGCCGGCACCTACAGCGTGTCGGTCACCGGAACCGGGACGGGCGCCACCCACAGCGTGACGTACTCGCTGACCGTGACGGGCACCTCCGGCACCCGCACGTTCACCAACGGCACCGACTACACCATCAACGACGGATCCACGGTCACCAGCCCGATCACCTCGACCGCCAGCGGGAACGCGGTGTCCCCGGTCCAGGTCAGCGTGACCATCTCCCACACCTGCGCGTACGACCTGGGGATTCGGCTGCGCGGGCCGAGCGGGACCTACTACACGCTGAAGTCCAGCGGCAGCGGAAGCTGCTCGTCCTTCGGCACCCGCACCTACTCGGTCGCCGTGAGCCAGGTGGCGGCGGGCCAGTGGGCACTCGAGGTCACCGACAACTACCTCCTCGACACCGGCTACCTGGACACCTGGACCATCACCGTCTAGGCCGGCGCACTTCGAGGCCCCCGGGATCGCACCTGGTCCCGGGGGCTTCTCCGTGCCCGGCGGCGCCGGCGCGCCTGTGCCCGCCCGGCCTGGACATCTCGGTCAGACGGGCGGGGTGACCTCGGTCCTGGAGCGGACGCCGAGCTTGCGCAGCACGGTGGCGACGTGGCTCTCGACCGTGCGCCTGGACAGGAACAGCACGTCCGCGATCTCCCGGTTGGTGCGGCCGAGCGCGACGAGCCTGGCCACCTCCCGCTCGCGCTGCGACAGCGCCCCCGCCCCGTTCCTGTGCGGCCGGCCGCCGCGCGGGCGGGGAAGGTGGACCTCGACGCCGATGTCGCGCAGCACGCGCCGGCACCGAGCGGCGTCATGGGTCGCGCCCATCTCGCCGAACCGTTCGGCCAGCTCGGCGAACGCGGCGGGGGCGGCGGCGTCGCCGAGGGCGAGCCTGGCCCGCGCCTCTCCCTCTCCCGCCCGCGCCGCCGCGTACGGCTGCGGCATGACCGTGTACGCCTCGCGGGCCGCCGCGTAGTACGCCGCGGCGTCGGTGTGCCGGCGTTCGCAGGCGGCGAGGGCGCCGCGGGCCGCGTCGAGCGCGGCGCCGGCGGTGGGCGCGACCCGTCCCGCGATGCCGCGGGCGTACTCGGCGACCAGCTCGGCGGCCCGGCCGGCCCGGCCGCCCCAGGCCATCGCGCTGACGGCGGAGGGCACCAGGTAGGCCCCCCACACCCAGACCCCCTTGCGGCGCAGCAGGTTCGTCGCCTGCTCGGCCTCGGCGACGGCGCGGTCCAGCGCGCCGCGGGCCAGGTGCAGCTCGATCATCCCGCCGGCGGCGGCCAGCGCGACGGGGACGTACCGGGCCTCCGGCGCGTCGAGGCCGGCGCCCTGGAAGTGCCTGATGGCCTCGTCCCACTCGCCGGTGGCAAGGGCCAGCCATCCCAGCACCAGCCATAAGTCCACCACGATCAGCGGCGTCTCGGTGGCCAGCTCGCCCAGGGCGACCGCCCGGTCGCGCAGCCCTTCCCACCGGCCGGTCAGCCACTCTCTGCGGATGGTCGAGACGTCGAGCAGGTAGGCGGGGTACTGCGCGCCGGTCTCGGCCGCCAGCCGCCGCCCCTCGCGGCCGAACCTCTCGGCCGCGGCGTAGTGGCCGAGGGTGGTCGCCGAGTCGTGCAGGTTGCAGTACGCGCGGGCGGCCTCGCGCCTGACGGCCGTGGACGGGTCGCCGGACGGCAGCGTCGCGGCGACGGCGAACGCGCGGGGAGAGCCGATGGTCATCTCCAGCGAGGCCCGGTTCGCCAGGACGGCGGCGGCCAGCTCGGGATTGTCGGCGGTCGCGACGAGCGCCTCGGCGCGCTCCATCCACTCACGGTGCTTGGCCAGCGGCTCGACGCCCCACCCGGGCATGGCCAGGCTGGCCCAGCCCCGGGCGGCCAGGGTCGGCCGGTGGCTCAGCTCGGCGCAGGCAGCCATGATCTCCGGCCGCCCGGCCGCGGTGTCGCCCGCCTGGTTGGACAGGACGACGCCCAGGCTCAGCCGGGCCTCGGCGCGCACGTCCCTGGACAGGAAGTCGTCGCGCAGCACGTGGCGTAACAGCCGCACCACCCGCTGATGGGACAGGCCCGTGGCCGCGAAGCGGCCGAGCATCAGGGCGAGCGGGCCCCGTTCGGGCGCGGGCAGCTCCGGATCGTCCAGCATGCCCTCGATGACCTCGACCGCCACGGCGGTGTCGCCGAGCGCGGCGGCCTGCTGGGCGGCGGCGGTCCCGTGGCGCAGCCACGCCTCGGTGTCGCCGGCCTGCCGGGCGTGGAAGGCGAGCTGCACCAGAGGCGGGGAGTCCATGCCGACGAGCGCCGCCACGGCGCGCTCGTGCCCTGACCTGCGGTCGGGGCCGGGGATGGCGTCGTACACCGCCTGCTGGGCCAGCGCGTGGCGGAAGCCGTACCGGCCGCCCGCGTGCTCGTGCAGGACGCCGGCCCTCAGCGCCTCCCCCAGCCCGGCCGAGGTGCCGCCGACCGCCGTGATCAGCTGCTCACCCGCGGGGAGCCGGAGCAGCGCCGCCGCCTGCACCGCGCCCACGGCCGCCGCCGGCAGCCCCGCCATGCGATCGGCCATGGCCTCGCGCAGCAGCAGCGGCACTCCGACGCGGTCGAGCGCGTCGGGGTCCAGCGCGCCCGGTAAGGACCGGACGATCTCCTCCACGACGAACGGGATGCCCGCCGTCCGCTCGTGCAGCCGCGCGACGAACCGGGAGGACAGGTCGGACCTGTCCAGCAGCGCGCCGGCCAGGCTGGCGACGGCGGAGACGTCCAGCGGGGCGAGCGGCACGACGATGTTCGTGGTGTCGGGCTGGTGGCGGTAGGCGCGGCCGAGCGGCGAGCGGCCCGCCCCCTGGTCCTCACGCCGGTAGGTGGCCACGAGCGCGAGCCCGGCGGGCGGCTGGCCGGCCAGGAAGCGCAGCAGGTCGCGGGTGCCGTCGTCGGCCCAGTGCAGGTCCTCGATGACCAGGACGGCGGGCGCGACGGCCGCCAGCAGGGCGCGGATCGCGCGAAACACCCGGTGCCGCTCGGCGCGGGGGTCCTCCAGCGGAGGCGGGGACGGCGGCAGGGCGCCGGACAGCTCGGGAAGGTAGCCGCGCAGTGCCCCGGTCACCGGGTTGAGCGCGTCGGGCTCGGGAAGCCGGCCGGCGATGTCGCGTAACGCCTCGAACACCGGCCCGTACGGGAACGGCTCGCGGATCTGGTGGCAGTAGCCGAGCAGGACGGCCCGGTCGCCGGACGCCAGGCGGCCGAGGGCGGCGCGGACCAGGCGTGTCTTGCCGATGCCGGCCTCGCCCTCCACGAGAACCACGGCGGGCGGGCGAGTCATCGCGTTGATCAAAGCCCGCAGCTCAGAGGCGCGACCTACCAGTGCGGGCGAGGGCACGCCGCTCATCCACTGCTCCAAGGTACGGGATACATGACCCCCCGGGTCAGTTATCCACGTACGATCGGTCAAGGTCAACCCCCGGGCGTAACAGCCGTGTTGCGGATGCGGTCAACCACCCCAAGGGGACCCATGCGGCCCTAGGGGAACGGTCCTCGCTGAGGGGCGGGGGCGAAGGTGTGCTCGACGAGGCGGGCGGTGGCCTTGCCGTCGTCGCGGGGGGCGTAGGTGCGGACGAAGTCCTCGTACCGGTCGGCGTAGTCGCCCGAGAGGGCGTCGATCAGGCGCACGGCCTCGATGACGTCGGCGCTCTCGGCCAGCAGCGGGCCGGGGGCCTGGGTGCGAAGGTCCAGATAGAGGCCGCGGCTGTTGCGGTATCGCTCGAGGTCGTAGCCGAAGAAGATCATCGGACGCCGGGTGGCGGCGAAGTCGAACATGACCGAGGAGTAGTCGGTGATCAGCATGTCCGCGATCAGCAACAGGTCTGCCATGTCTGGATAATTCGTGACGTCGAGGGCGAAGGGGTACTCCCGGGTCATCGGGCCCGGCCGGACCAGCGAGGCCGGGCCGGGGACCACGAGCCCGGCGGCCACCGGCGGCGCCTGCATCATGTGGCCGCGCACGAGCAGCACGTGGTCGCGGCCGAGCACCCGCCGGGCCTCGGCCAGATCAAGGCGCACCGAGGCGTTCCTGCGGTCATGGTCACGCCAGGTCGGCGCGTAGAGCACCACCCGCTTGCCCGCCGGGATGCCCAGGCTGCGCCGCACGGCCGCCGCCAGTTCGGCCCGCTCGGGCGAGGTGAGCACGTCGTTGCGCGGCAGGCCTGACTCGAGGATCTCACCGCCGTACCCGAAGGCCCGGCGCAGCACCTCGGAGGCCCACGAGCTCTGGGTGACGAGCAGATCCCAGTTGGCGACCTCGGCGGCCTGGCGGTACCAGGCGGCCGGCCGGGGCTCGCGGGACATGTGACGCTGGTCGCCGCCGACGCGCTTGAGCGGGGTGCCGTGCCAGGTCTGCACGCAGATCTGGTCTTCGCGGGCGCGGAACCACTGGGGCAGCAACGTGTTGGTGACGATGTGGCGTGAGCGGGCCAGCGCGGTGTAGTGCTCGCGGCTCCCCTCGCGCACCACGGTCGGCGTGATGCCGGGGGGAAGGCCGAGCTCGGCCGAGTCGGGCGGCACGAACGCGCCGTCCTTGACCACCCAGATGTGCTCGCGGTCGTCGCCGCGGCGCAGCCGCTCCTCGTACACCGCCCGGGCGTTGTCGGAGTAGGACCTGCCGTCGAAGGAGACGTACACCGTCGCGTCGCGCAGCTCGCGCCGCCGCTCGGCGGGATAGTGCACCCGGCGCAGCCCCCACAGGCCGCCCGCGCCCCTCTCGTCGTCGGGACGGCGCTCGGCTGCGATCAGGACGGGCACGTCGAAACGCGTCGCCACCAGGCGGTACTCTCGGCCGCCCACGATGTGGACGCCCTCGTCCAGCGTGTCGAGCAGGCGGTGGTCGACCCGCAGCGGCGCGGTGGTGCCCTTGCCGCCCGCGACCGACAGGCTCCAGGTGCCCGACGCCAGCGCCACCGTGCCGGCGAACCTCGGCATGGCGCCCGGCGGGACGCGAACGGAGAACCCGTCCCCGGAGCGGACCAGCGGCACGCGGTAGGTCAGGCCCGCGCGCTGGCGCAGCACGAGGTCGCGCTGGCCCTGCTCGGAGTCGGGGTAGGCGCCCGTCAGGGTGAGGACGCCGTCGTCGCCCCAGCCGGCCGAGGTGATGACCGGCCAGACGCGGTGCGCCGAGACCACGGCGCGGTCGCGGCGGTCGCGCAGCACGGTGATCTCCCGGCGGCCGACGCCGACGCGCGTCTCGGCGTCGTCGTCCATCATGACCGGCGCGGCGGGATCGCCCCTCGGCTCGACCCAGAGCCTGCGGGCGTCCTGCTCCTTCATGAGCGTGGAGACGGCGAGGGCGACGGAGAACCGCGTGCCGCCCTCGGCCGGGGTGAACTCGGCGGCGATGCGGTGCCCGCCGAGACGGGCCCGCCCCTTGGTGACCTTGGTGCCCGGCAGGAAGCCGGTCAGCTCGATCTGGTCGCCGTCGTGGCTCACGCCCGTCAACCGAGCCCGGGTCGGCTGCAGCACGACCTGGAGCACCCGGTCGGAGGTCCACGCCGGGCGCACCCACCAACCGGGACGGACGCGCAGGCCCGCCGGCCGCTCGGTGCGCCCCGTGACAGGACCGCGCAGGGCGCCGGTGGCCCGCGCGCCCCGGCTCCAGATGACGATGTCGGCGCGCCAGGTCGTGGTGTCGGGGACCGCCGGGCGACCGCGGAGCATGCGCTGCGCGCCGTGGACGACGGCGCGCAGGGCCGAGCGCCAGCGCAGCGACCAAGGCTTGATCTCCGCGGCGAAACCGGCCCAGTCGTAGTTGCACCCGGGCTCCGCGGCGTCGTGCGTGGCCTGCGGCCGGTAGACGCGGCGGGTGCGGGCCGAGATCGGCGGCACCCAGCGAGGGCCGCGCAGCACCACGGTGGCCCGGTTGAAGCGCCTGCTGCGCACCGACAGCCCGACAAGGTAGGCGTGACCGGTGACGCGCAGCCGCCCGTCGTGCCACGAGACGTCGGTGATCTCGGTCACCGGGACCAGGTCGGACCTGCGCAGCCGGAACAGCGACCGCGGCGCGCTGACCGGCAGGTCGGCGTACCAGGCGAGGCCCCGGCGCACCCGCTTGGAGGGCTCGGCGGTGGCGGCGACCAGGCCCGCGAGCTCGTCACCCTCGGCGAGCTCGCGCGGGTCGCGCCGCTCGATGAGGTGGTAGGCGAGCCGGCGGGCCACCGGCAGGCGGCGCTTGACGGAGGCGTCGACGCCGGACAGGTAGTCGCGGAGCAGGTCGATGGCCTGGCGCAGGCGGGTGGCGTCCCGGCGGGCGGCCGTCTCGAGGCGCAGGGCGAGCGGCCCGTTGAGCGCCTCGTAGTGCAGCCTGCGGCGCTCGGCGCGGGTGAGCCCCGCGGAGTGAACGGCCGCGATCACGGCGTCGAGCGGATCTCCCCTGTCATAGAGGTCCTGGGCGGCCCGCAGCCGGTCGGCGACGATGTCACCGCTGCGCGCGGGCGTGGCACCGGTGGCCATCGGGGAGGCACCGCCTTTCCAGTCTCACCGTAAGGGGCGTTCCTGGAATGGTAATGCGAGTTACTGAGAAATCACTGATGATCTCCCCGCCATCGGGCGTGGCGCATATCGGCTCTTTCCCCTCTCATGGGCGTGCCCTCGTCCCGCCAGCGCGCAAGACACCTGCTCTCGTGCCCTTGCACCGGATCGCCGTCCGAACGGACCACCCGCCACCACGGCACACCGCCGCCCCAGGTGGACATCACGCGGCCGACCTGCCGCGGCCCGCCCTCCCCGAGGTATTCGGCGATGTCGCCGTAGGACATGACCTTCCCCGGCGGGATGCGTTCGACCAGGTCGAGCACCCGCTCGGCGAAGGGCGTCGGATCTCCGGTCACGTGCTCCACTGCGCGGGGCCGAGGACGAGGAGCTCTTCGAGCTTGCCGAACTCGTAGGTCGCCTCGCCGTTCACCTGCTCGACGATGCCGTCGCGGATGCCGTACGCCTCGCCGTCCTCGCCGATCAGGCCGCCGCCGAGCATCTCGGCGAGACGGGCGAGATGGGCGACATGCCAGTCAGAGGTCGGCTCTCCGAACAGGCGCCCCTGCCAGGAGGCGACCGCGTGCTCGGCCTCGCCGTGACGGGCGAAGACCTGGCCGGACTCGGGCGTTCCCCGCAGTTCCAGGCCGGCGTCCGCCGACGCCGTCACCTCGGTGATCTCGGCGTAGGCGAGCGGCGATTCGCGATGTACGCGCAACTCGTATCCCACGAGATGGGAACCCTAGCGAATCTTTACGGATCTGCGGTACGGAATGGGGCGACAACGGTCAGACCGCATCCGAAATGCCACCGAACGGCCACCAAAAAGCACCCGGATCGCGGCCCTCATGTGATCATTGCCGTTCGGCCCGCCTCGTCAGCACGACGACGGCGGCGCCGAACCCGATGAGGCCGAGGAGGACGCCGACGCCGTAGACCCACAGCCGCACGGGATCGGCGCCCGGCGGGGTGGGCGCGGGCGCGGTCGCGCCGTTGCCGAAATGCAGGTCGCCGCGGACGGCCACCGAACCGCGGTAGCCGGCCAGTTCGCCGGCGCGGGTGAGCGCGGCGGCCGCGTCGACGACGCCGAACCCCACCTTGTCGTCATATCCGGCCCGCGGCCTCCCCTTGGCGCTGGAGGCGATGGCACGGGAGACCAGCTCGGGGGGCAGGCTCGGATATTTCGCCCTGATCAGCGCGACGACTCCGGAGACCAGGGCCGTCGAGGCGCTGCTGCCCTCCACCTCCGTGTACCCGCCGCCGGGGATCGCCGCAGGCACGCCGACGCCGGGCGCGCCGACCAGCACCGAGAGGTTGTCGCTGCTGAAGCCCGCCGGCCGGCCGCGCCTGTCGACCGCGCCGACGCCGATCACCCCGGCGTAGCCCGCCGGGAAGCTCCAGAACGAGGTGCCGCGCTTCTGCGCCGCCTGGGAGTCGCCGTCGTTGCCCACGGCCGCCACCAGGACCACCCCGCGCGCCAGTGCGTAGGCGACCGCCTGGCGGTCGGCCCGCTGGGTGGCGTACTCGCCGAGCGACATGCTGATGACCTGGGCCCCGTGGTCGGTCGCGTACCGCATCGCCCGCGAGAGCGGGCTCTCGGACGGCAGGCCGAGACCGTCGTCGGGCTCGATGAGGTTCGCCTCGGGCTCGCTCTCGTCGAGCACCGGCACCGACAGGATGCGCGCCTCGGGCGCCACGCCGATGAGACCGCCGTCGCGCCCCGATCCGGCGATGAGCGAGGCCATCGCCGTGCCGTGCGGGCCGGTGGCGACGGTCTCGTCGTCGAACATGCTCGAGCGCATGTCGGGCGCGACGGTGACCTTGTCCTTCAGGACCGGCGTCTTGACGTCGACGACGCTGTCGATCACGGCCACGGTGACCCCCGCGCCGCGGGTGGTCTTCCACGCCTGCCCGGCCTTGATCGCGTCGAGCACCCACTGCTGCCTGCCGCGCACGTCCTGCGCCTGCCTGTCGCGCGCGTCCTGCGCCGCCGCCGGCCCTGCCAGCAGCCCCGCGAGCGCGAGCGCGGCGCCGAGGGCGCCGGCCGCCCTCAACACACGTTCCCCTGGGTGCACCGCGGGATGTCGGGCGGAGCGGCGAGGCCTCTGGCGACGTGCCCGGCGACCGACTGGGCCATCGGCCACAGCTCGCTGTGGGTGATCTCCTCAGGCGGCACGGCGTCGCGCGTGCGGCCGTCGGCGTACCCGGCGCTGGAGAAGATGATGTAGGGCCCGGCCCCGGTCCAGGCGGTGCGCTGGCGCTGCGCGGCCCCGAACCGGTCGGTGACCGTGCCGGGGAAGGCCACGGGGCGGACGCCGACGCGGTCGTCCACGGGCAGGTCGGCGGCGGTGTCCACCCTGGTCTCCTCATTGGGCAGCACGGCCACCCCCACGGTCACCACGAAGGTCGAGGTCTGGTCGACGTAGGTCGCGCGCAGCATGGTGCGGCAGCCGTGCCGGCGCAGCACCGAGGCGACGGAGGAGTCCACCACGGAGGAGCACGGCGCCTCGGGGGCGATGCCGACGCGCCGGGCGAGTTGCCGGACCCGGGAGAGCCCGAGGTACTCGACCTGGGCGGGGAAGACGGCGTCGGCCCGCCATGCCTGCCAGCGCCGCGCGACGTCCTGCTCGGCGTACCGGGCCCGCTCGGCCACCGTGAGCGGCCGGGAACGGGTCTCCTGCAGCAGCCCGACCGAGCCGAGCAGCACGTTGATCGCCGCGATGGCCAGGATCGTCCCCATGATCAGCAGGAACAGGGAACGAAACCGGACGCCCCGCTCGAGTTCCTCGCGGTCGATGGCGGCCTGGAAGCGCGCGGCCCGTGCCCGGGCGCCGCTCCACGGCCGCGCCGCCCCGCCGGCCGGGCCGGAGCCGTCCGTCCATGCCCGGGAACCGGCTCGGGCGCCGCGACCGGCCGCGGGAAGCCGGGGCGCGCCGCGCGCGCCCGCGGCACGCGCGGGCCAGGGCGTCACCGGCCGCGCCCGTGGCTCCTCAGGCGACATACTTCGATGCTACGTCGGCACCCGCCGCCACCGGCCCCCTCGCCTCCCTCGCGTTCCGTGGTGTCCGCCTTACCCTCCTGCCGCGCCCACCGCGCCGCAGGAGCAGGATCATCGCCGTCAGGCTCACCCCGGCCCCGGCGGTGGCCGCCAGGGCGACCCCGCCGTACAGAGTGATCATGCCCGTGTCGCGCCGCACCACACGCACCGGCGGCAGCGGAGAGGGCTCGGCGCCGGTGGCGGCGGACATGGGCAGGTCGGCGTCCTGGGCGCCGGGCCCGGAGGCGGTGTGGCGGTGGCGCGCCAGCCTGGCCGCCTCGGCGAGCGCGCGGGCCGCGTTCACCACGCCGAAGCCCACGCCGGGGTCGTACCCCCGGGCGGGCCTGCGCGTGACCCCGGTGGTGAGCGCCTGGGCGACCAGCGCGGGGGACATCCGCGGGTACCTGGCCTTGATCAGCGCGGCGACGCCGGAGACCAGGGCCGTCGCCTGGGAGGTGCCCCGCCCGACCCAGTATTGGTCGCCGGGCCCCGCGCCGAAGACGTTCACGCCGGGCGCCGCCAGCAGCACCAGGGAGTTGCGGTTGGAGAACGACGCCTTGTGCAGCCCGTGGTCGGCCGCACCGACGGAGATCACCCCTGGGAGCGACGCCGGATAGGAGTACGGCCCGTCGCGGCGGCCGGCGCCTTCGTTGCCGGCCGCCGCCACCAGCACCACGCCCTTGGAGACGGCGTACCTGATGGCCGCCCGCTCTTGCTTGGTCGGCCGGTCCTTGGAGATCGACATGTTGATGACCCGCGCGCCCTTGTCGACGGCGTACCGGATGCCGCGCGCGACGACGTTCTCGTACCGCGCCTGGGAGTTGAAGGTCTGGAAACCCGGCTCGTCGTCCTCCAGGATGACCCGCACCGACAGCACCCGGGCGGCGGGCGCGACCCCGATCACCCCGTCGGAGCGGCCAGGCCCGTGCCCGTGCCCGGCGATCAGCGATGCCATGTACGTGCCGTGCAGGCGGCGGGGCGCGGTGCCGCTCGGGTTGGCGCCACGGGTGAGGTCGGGGCCGGTGACCACCGAGCCCGCGAGGTCGTGGTGGCGGGGGTCGACCCCCGAGTCGAGGACCGCGACCAGGACGCCGGCCCCCCGGGTCACCCGCCAGGCGTCGGCCACGTCAAGGGTGCGCAGCACCTGTCGCTGGCTGCCGCGCACCTGGTCGGCGGAGGCGGCGGGCGGAAGGAGGAGCGCGGGCCCGAGGACCAGCCCGGCCGCGAGGATGGCGAGGAACGCCGCGGCGGCCCTCAGCATTGCCAGTCCTTTCCGGCACAGTCGGGCCGCGCGGGGACGGACAGCGTGCGCAGGACGCGCTCGGCCAGGTCGGAGGCGAAGGCGAAGATCGTGGAGCGCTGGCGGCCGACCGACCGGGCGGGCCGGCCGTCGACCTGGCCGGCCGTGGTGACCACCAGATACGGCCCGGACTGCGCCAGGGAGGACGACTGGCGGGCGGCGGCGGTGAACCGGTCGGCGACGGTCTGCGGGAAGGCCAGGGCGCGCAGCCCCGGCGAGGGCACGCCTCCCTGCGGGAACGCGGCACGTGCCGCGAGCGCGGACGCCTGGTCGGGGAAGGCCGCGACGCCGACGGTCACCACCACGCCCTGGAGGGCGTCCAAGTAGGTCGCCCGGAGCACGGCACGGCAGTGCGCGGCCTTCAGCGTCACCCGCAGCGCGGCGTCCACCGCGGCCGAGCAGTCGGTGCGGGAGGAGATGCCGATGCGGCGGGCGCTCTCTTTGCCGCCCTGCTCGGCGACGTACGGCAGCGTGGCCGGGAAGATCTTGCCGGCGGGCCAGACCTGCCAGCGGCGGGCGGTCTCTTCGGCCGTCGCCCGCCGGATCTCGGCGGCGCTGGGGCCGCGGGTCAGCTCGGTCCCGGCGACCCCGGCGGACACGCCGGCGGCCACCGCGCAGACCAAGGTGAGCGCTGACGCCACCACCAAGGGCGGCCAGGCACGCGGGACACTCACCTGCCCGACCTTAACGCCCGGAGAAGGGGACATCCGGCGTTCCATCCGCATAAACCCCATTGGAAAGTACTTGACGGTATGGAAAGGAGAAAGTACTTTCCTAACTGGAAAGTGAGGAGCCGACATGGACGCCACGCCCGACGACGCCCCCCGCGACGCCGCGCAGGTCACCCCCGAGGACTCATACGGGGACGCCGCGCGCGTCACCCCCGAGGAGGCCGCGCGCACCCTGCGCGAGATCCGCGACTCGCAGGCCCGCGTGATCAGGGCCCGGCCCTGGTTCCCTGCCTGGTACACCACCGGCCTCGCCCTCTACATCACCGGCGTACAGTTCTGCACCGAGCGAGGCACCCCCGGCCCGGTGATGGTGGCGGGCCTCATCGTGCTCACACTCGCGATGGGCGGCATGGTGGGCGCGGTGGTGTTCGTCCGCAGGCAGCGCCCTCACCGCAGCCTGGTCACCTGGAGGTTGCTGGTCTCCTACGCGGCGTGGCTGATGGTGGCGATCGCCCTGAGCACGGCGCTCGCCCTGCCGCTGGCCATGGCCGGGGTGCCCTACGCGCGCACCTACGCCGGGCTCACCATGACCGCGTACATGGCGGTCACCGGCCCGCTCATCGGCTGGTGGATGACCCGTCGCATAGCGGCCGCGATCGAGGCCGGCTGATGGCCGAACTGGACCCGGTGATCCACGCTCCGGCGCGGCTGCGCATCATGTCGCTGCTCGCCGCGGTGGAGGAGGCCGAGTTCGCCTTCGTCCGCGACGAGGTCCAGGTCAGCGACTCGGTGATGTCCAAGCACGCCGCCGCGCTGGAGGCGGCCGGGTACGTGGTGATCCGCAAGGGCCACGTCGGCAAGCGCCCCCGCACCTGGCTCAAACTGTCGCCGACCGGCCGCCAGGCGTACATGTCCCACATAGAAGCCCTACGCGACATCGTCGCCCGCTCAGGCCTCTCCCTGACCAACGACTAACCCCCGAGCGAAGCGAGGCCAAGCCGGCACAGCTCGGGGCGCGGCGGTGTCGTGAGGAGGAGTGAGCGAGTGCGAGGGACGAGCGCTCGTGAACGACGACGAACGGCGCCGCCTCAAAGGCGCCCCGAGCCCGCCGAGCGAAGCGAGGCCAAGCCGGCACTGCTCGGGGCGCGGCGGTGTCGTGAGGAGGAGTGAGCGAGTGCGAGGGACGAGCGCTCGTGAACGACGACGAACGGCGCCGCCTCAAAGGCGCCCCGAGCCCGCCGAGCGAAGCGAGGCAAAGCAAGCACAGCCGGTCCTTCCTCTGGGAAGGACCGGCTGTGTTCATTTTGCTTGCGTCAGTAGGCGGGGAGGGAGGGGTCCACCGTCTTGATCCAGCTGAGCACGCCGCCGCCCACGTGGACGGCGTCGGAGAAGCCGGCGTTCTTCACGACCGCCAGCGCCTCGGCCGAGCGGGCGCCGGACTTGCAGTGCAGGACGATCTTCTTGTCCTGCGGCAGCCGCTCCAGTGCCGTGCCCCGGAGGAAGTCGCCCTTGGGGATCAGCACGGCGCCGGGGATGTTGACGATCTCGTACTCGTTCTGCTCGCGGACGTCGATGACGAAGATGTCGTCACCGCGGTCCATCATGTCCTTGAGCTCCTGGGCGGTGATCGTGGAGCCCGTCGCGGCCTGCTGGGCCTCGTCGGAGATCGTGCCGCAGAACGCCTCGTAGTCGATCAGCTCGGTGATCGTCGGGTTCTTGCCGCACAGCGGGCACTCGGGGTCCTTGCGCACCTTGACGTCGCGGTACTTCATCTCCAGCGCGTCGTAGATCATCAGGCGTCCGACCAGCGGGTCGCCGATGCCGGCCAGCAGCTTGATCGCCTCGTTGACCTGGATGGACCCGATGGAGGCGCACAGCACGCCGAGGACGCCGCCCTCGGCGCACGAGGGCACCATGCCGGGAGGCGGGGGCTCGGGGTACAGGCAGCGGTAGCAGGGCCCGTACTCGGCCCAGAACACGCTCGCCTGCCCGTCGAAGCGGTAGATCGAGCCCCAGATGTAGGGCTTGCCGAGCAGCACGGCCGCGTCGTTGACCATGTAGCGGGTGGCGAAGTTGTCGGTGCCGTCCACGATGAGGTCGTAGGCGGCGAAGATGTCCATCACGTTGTCCGTCGTGAGGGCGACGTTGTGGATGACGACGTTGACGAGGGGGTTGATCTCGCGGACGCTCGCCGCGGCGCTCTCGGCCTTCAGCCGGCCGACGTCCGACTGGCCGTGGATGATCTGCCGTTGAAGGTTGGACTCATCAACGACATCGAAGTCGACGACCCCGAGCGTGCCGACACCGGCCGCGGCGAGGTACATCAAGGCCGGGGAACCGAGGCCGCCGGCGCCCACACACAGCACCTTGGCGTTCTTCAGCCGCTTCTGCCCGGCCATCCCGACATCGGGGATGATCAGGTGGCGAGAGTAGCGGCGCACCTCGTCAACGGTCAGCTCGTCGGCCGGCTCTACCAGCGGTGGCAACGACACAGTTCTACGCTCCCGTTTCAGGGGATTAACTAATTGGCGGCTCGCCCGTCCAGGCTACGCGCCCCGCCGTCTGTCACAACCTAACCCGGTCGCCCCCGCATTCCCGAATCGGCAGTGTTATCCGACGATCGCCGTATCCTCCTGGTTCCAGGGATTCTGCGGATATTTCGCCCCGGCAACGTCCGGCATGGCCGACCGCGCGCCCTCCTGGATCAGGAGGCGCACGTGGCGGCCCACGAGCGCGGGGTACTCCATCTGGGCGACGTGCGCCGCGTGCGGCAGCAGCACCA
Source organism: Sphaerisporangium dianthi (assembly GCF_042654065.1). Taxonomy (NCBI): domain Bacteria; kingdom Bacillati; phylum Actinomycetota; class Actinomycetes; order Streptosporangiales; family Streptosporangiaceae; genus Sphaerisporangium; species Sphaerisporangium dianthi. The sequence continues at coordinate 62,694 of NZ_JBHSFP010000010.1, forward strand.
GGCGCACGTCGGGGAACGTGCGGCCGGCGCGTACGGCCATCCGCGGGTGCACCAGGCGGTCGTGCCTGCCGTGGACGACCAGCGTGGGGGCGGTGACCTGCGCGGCCAGCCGCCAGAGATTCTCCTCGCCCCGGCGGAAGTACTCGCCGACCAGCGCGCGGGCCGAGCCGACCAGCGCCGGGCCGGCGTAGGCCAGCTCGTCGCGGCGGCGCAGCTCGGCCACGGCGTCCTCCAGCCGGTCGGGGTGCACCCGGCCGCTGTCGGCGTAGCACATCGCCATGGTCGCGCGGATGCGCCGCTCGGGCGGCAGCGACCGCAGCCGCGTCATCGCCCACTCGCCGATGCGCGGAGCCGCCGACATGGCGACGCGGGCAGGGCCGTAGCGGGGAAGCAGGTCGGGCAGCGCCGGGGAGATGAGGGTGAGCGTGCGCACCAGGTCAGGGCGGGTGGCCGCGACCCGTACGGAGACGGCGCCGCCCATGGAGTTGCCGACCAGGTGGACGGGGCCTCCGAGCCGCTCGACCAGCGCCGTGACCGCCGCGGCGTGCGCCGCGATGGAATAGTCGCCGCCGGGAGGCTCGGGCGAGTAGCCGGCTCCGGGGAGATCCAGGGCGTAGCCCCTGACATCGCCACTCAGCTCGCCCATCAGGTCGGTCCAGTTGGTCGCCGAACCCGCCAGCCCGTGCACGAACAGGGCCTTCTCGCGCGGTCCGTCGGGAGTGGAGCGCACGTGGACGGCCAGGTCGCCGAGGTCGAGCAGCTCCCCTGGCCAGTGCGGTATCGGAACGTCCACCGTCTCTCCCCTCGCGTTCACCCTCGCTTCGACGATAACCCGGCTCCAGACGTCTTGGGGCGCTCACGCGGCCGGGCTGGGGGGTCATGAGGGGTAGGACGAGAGCCCAAGATCACGGGAAATATCGGACAAATCGGGAAATATTGATCTGAAAGATATAAGGGCAGGTTAAGTAGCTGCCAAAAGGCAGCGATCACCGTTTGTCGTATGGGTAGCCAGGAAAACAAGACATGTGGGAAGACTCATAACGAGTCGCCCGGCATTTACTTCCTAATCCAGTAAATGCGTCCGCTGGGCAACCCGATGCGTCAAGGGGGAAAACGCAATGCCCGACGTCAAGAAATACGCCGCTGCGCTGACCGTCACCGCTGCACTTACCGGTGGCCTCGTCGGCCTCAGCGCGACCACGGCCACGAGCGCGAGCGCTTCCGCGGCCGTTACTACCAACTTCGGCTGGGGCGACGACTTCGGCGGCGGCTTCGGCGGCGGCGGCTTCGGTGGCGGCTACGGTGGCGGCAGCCACTGCCACCACGGAGGCGGCCACGGCGGCGGCCACCACGGAGGCCACCACGGCTACGGCTACGGCGACGACGACGACGACCACGGCGACTGGGGCGGCAAGGGTTACGGCCGGCACCGCAAGCACTACAACAGCCACGGGGGCGGCCACCGCAACTGCTTCTTCAAGATCGTCGAGGCGCGCTTCTTCCGCGCCATCATCGGCAACCACAACCAGGGCGGCGGGCACAGGGACTACTGGCGCAACGACCGGCACTGGAAGCCCGAGCACCACTGGCACGGCAAGAAGCACCACGACAAGGGCGACCGCTAGTCCGAGATCCTAGGCGGCCTTCCGGGCGGCGCCCCCGCCCGGAGGCACGACCGGCCGCCTAGCACCTAACAGGAGGCCCCGGAGCGGAATCCGCTCCGGGGCCTCCTCGCGCCGGTAACCGGTCTTTCCCGCTGCGAAAGTCCCGCACCGGCCGTTTATCCCGGCTATCCCATGCGGTCACCCGCAAACCATCCGGCCGTACCCGGGCAGGGTGGCCGGACCGTCAGGCGGACTTGCGGGCGCGGCGCTTGGGCGCCTGCTTCTTCGCTTCCTTCTCTGGCTTTTCCGCCTTTTCCTCGGCCTGGCCGGCCACCGCGCCGGCCGGCTTCGCCGCCGCCTTCTTCTTGTCCGCCGGAGCCTTCTCGCGGGTCCCCTCACGTTCGCGCTTGGCCGCGTCGACGCTGGCGCGCAGCGCCGCCATGAGGTCCACCGCCGGCCCGGCCTGCTCGGCCGCCTCCGGCCGCACGAGTTCCTTGCCCGCCACCTTGGCCTCGATGACCTGCTGGAGCGCCTCGCGGTAGGCGTCGTGGTACTCGCCGGGATCGAACTCCCCCGCCATGGTCTCGATGAGCGACTCGGCCATCTGCAACTCCTGCGGGCGGACCTCGACGTCCTCGTCCATGAAACCGAAGCCGGGCTCGCGGACCTCGTCGGGCCAGAGCATCGTCTCCATCACGAACACCCCGTCCCGGATGCGCAGGGCGGCCAGCGACTCGCGCTGGCGCAGCGCCACCTTCACGATCGCCACCTGCCCCGTGCGCTCGAGGGCGTCCCGGAGGAGGACGTACGGCTTGACCCCGGCGGCTTCCGGCTCCAGGTAGTACGACTTGTTGAACAAGATCGGATCAAGCTGGTCGGACGGGGTGAACTGCAGCACGTCGATGCGGCGCGAGGTGCTGAGCGGCAGGTCGGCGAAGTCCTCGTCGGTGAGCACCACCATCTCTCCGCCGGGCAGTTCGTACCCCTTGGCGATCTCGGAGTACGGCACCTCCTCGCCGTCGACCGTGCACACCCGCTTGTACTTGATGCGCCCGGCGTCCTCGCGGTGCACCTGGTGGAACGACACATCCTTCTGCTCGGTCGCCGAGTAGAGCTTCACGGGGATCGTGACGAGTCCGAACGAGATGGCACCCTTCCAGATGCTACGCATGACCTCTCCTCATCTCGGCCCCACTATCGAACGCACGTTCGCTGGCGGCAAGGGCGCAATGCAGTATCTAAATGGGCAGATACCCAGTGTGGAATGCCGTATCCGGTCAAGCCACGATCTGCTGGAAAGGCGTCCGACGTCAGCACGGGAAAAGAAACCTCAGGGATGTGGTGGGCGTGGCGGAGAAGGTCCGGGTCAGGGTCGATCACCGGGAGCTGACGCTCACGAACCTGGGCAAGGTGCTGTACCCGGAGGCGGGGTTCACCAAGGCGGAGGTGATCGACTACTACAGCCGCGTCGCGCCCGCCATGCTCGCCCACCTCAAGGGGCGGCCGCTCACCGTCAAGCGCTACCCCGGCGGCGTGGACGGGCAGTTCTTCTTCGAGAAGAACCGTCCCGCGCACACGCCGGCGTGGGTGCGCACGGCCAGGCTGCCCGCCCCGGGCAGCACCAAGGACCGCGACACCATCGAGTACGCCATCGTCGACGACCTGCCCACGCTCGTGTACTTCGCCGGCCTCGCCGCGCTCGAGTTCCACACCCCCATGTGGCGGGTCGACGAGGAAGGCCGCGCGCTGCCGCCGGACATCATGGTCTTCGACCTCGACCCGGGCGCGCCCGCGACGATCGTCGAGTGCTGCCGCGTGGCGCTGCGGCTGCGCGAGGTGCTGGCCGAGGACGGCCTCACGGGCGATCCCAAGACCAGCGGGAACAAGGGCATGCAGGTGTACGTGCCCTGGATGGGCCGTGAGGAGAACCCGTGGGACTACGCCAAGGCCGTCGCGCAGCGGATGGAGCAGGAACGTCCGGAGGAGATCGTCAGTCAGATGGCCAAGAAGCTTCGTCCGGGGAAGGTGTTCATCGACTGGAGCCAGAACAACCCGGCCAAGACCACCGTCACCCCCTACTCTCTGCGCGCCAACCCCATCCCCACCGCCTCCACCCCGATCGGATGGGAGGAGGTGGAGAACTGCGCCCGTCCGGACGACCTCGTCTTCACCGCCGCGGACGTCCTCGACCGCGTCGCGCGACTCGGAGACCTCATGGCCCCGCCGAAGCGGAGCGGGGCGGCGGAGGGGCCGTAGTCTGGACGCATCGGGGTATGGAGCGCGCGAGCCGAACCGCTCACCGCCTACGGAGGGACGAAAGATGTCGGAGATGGATCTGAGCGGCCGCGAGGCTCCGCTGGACGCGCTTGAGCCACTCGACGATGTCGCGGACGAACTCCAGACCGAGGTCCCGGAGGCCGACGCCATCGAGCAGCGCCTGACGATCCGGGATGAGCGCCGCGAGTGGCCGCTCGAGATCCCCTACGACGTCGACCCGGCCGACGCCGCCGACCAGGAGCGCGTCGTGGACCTGGACGACGACGACTATCGCTGATCCCGGTTACCCACGCGTAGGATGTCAACCTCGTACCGGATCGACGATCAGCACCGACCGACGCGCGACCAGCCGTCGCGCGGTGGGTGAACCGCAAGGAGTGACCCGTGACCGCTACCCCGGACGCCAAGCCCCGGGGCACCCGGCTGCCCCGTCTGGCCCGCCGCCGGCAGTTGCTGAACGCGGCGCAGGAGGTCTTCGTGGAGAACGGCTACCACGCGGCCGCCATGGACGAGATCGCCGAGCGGGCCGGGGTCAGCAAGCCGGTGCTCTACCAACACTTCCCGGGCAAGCTCGAGCTCTATCTGGCGCTGCTCGACCTGCACGTCGACGACATGGCCAACCGCTGCCGCGAGGCGCTCGCGTCCACGACCGACAACAAGCAGCGCGTCCACGCCGCCATCGGGGCGTTCTTCGACTTCGTCTCCAGCCAAGGTGAGGCGTTCCGGCTGGTCTTCGAGTCCGACCTGCGCAATGTCGCGCCGGTGCGCCAGCGCATGGAGCGCTCGCTGCGCGACAGCGCCGAGATGATCAGCCAGGTGATCCAGGAGGACACCGGCTGCTCCAGCGACGAGGCGCACCTGCTCGGCGTCGGCCTGGTCGGCATGGCCGAGGTGAGCGCGCGCTACTGGCTGGCCAGCCACGGCTCCATCCCCAAGGACGTCGCGACGCAGCTCATGGCCCGCCTCGCCTGGCGGGGCATCAGCGGCTTCCCCCGCACCACCTGAGATCGTCGACCCGCTGTTCGCCTGCGGCGATCAACCCCCGCCCGCTGTTCGCTTGACGCGATCAACGCCGGGAACCGCCCCGCGGAAGAGTAACGATGGCAGCAGCACTTCTCGCCGACGCCGAAAGAGAGCCCGATGGAAATCAAGATCGGCATACGCTCCGTACACCGAGAGATCATCCTGGAGACCGACCTGTCCGCCGAAGAGGTGGAACAGGAGCTGCGCAACTCCCTGGCCGCTGATCGCGGGGTCTTCGCCATCACCGACGTGAAGGGCCGGCGTGTGATCGTGCCGGTCTCCGCGCTCGGTTTCATCGAGATCGGCGGTGACGAGTCGCGTCCTGTCGGCTTCGGCGGCACGCTCTGACCCGGCCGCTTTGGGGAGTCCGCTCCCCAAAGCGCGCGGGTGGTGAAGCGGGGCCGTTCTCGGGCCCCGTCGCGGGCCCTACAGGCCCGCGCACTCTTCTCGCGATCGGAGCGAGCAACCACAGGGACGGCGTGCGGGCCGCACCTCGTCCCGCTTGTGGCTGACCGCCGGGCAACCGGCGCTCCCCCTTCGCAACACCGGCCGGGTCGTCCAGCGGTTCGGTCCACATCTCATCAGGAAACTGCCGTAGCGGCGCGAGGCCCTCATGTTCGCACGCTACAACCGCGCGGGCCCTTCGCGCCCCTCGATCAACGCACCTGTTCCGCCAGAAGTCCGAAACACGGCTTTCAGGGCCCGGGAACGAGGCCGAGAGCCGACATACGCCGCCCATGCTCCTCGGTGAGGCGGGCGAACAGCCGTCCGATCTCCACCAGGTCGGTGCCCGAATCGGCGGAAGGGCCGCCGGTCGGCGTGGACGGGCCGTCGTCCTTCGCGGAGGAGCCGCCGTTCGCCTCCGCCGAGGCGGCCGAGACCAGCAGCAGGGCGAGGTGGGGGCGCGCCGCCGCCACCCGGTGCCCCTGGCTGAGCGCCTCGCCCACCATCCGGCGCGCCCACAGCGCGAGCTTGCCGCCGAGCTTGGGGTTGTCCGCCAGGGCCGCGCGCACCCGCTCGACCACGAACTGCGAGCGGACCTCCTCCGCCAGCGCCTCGTTGACGATCGCGCGGGTCTCCTGGTCCACGTGCCGGGCGGCCTCGCGGTAGAAGTCGCCCGCGATGCCGGTGCCGACGTACGCCTTGACCAGCGCCTCCAGCCAGTCGCGCGGCCGGGTCTGCGCGTGCCAGTCGTCCAGGGAGGCGACGAACGGGGCCATGGCCTCCTCCGGGTCCACACCGAGGGCCGACAGCCGGTCGCGCACGAGCCGGAAGTTGGCGTACTCGGTGGCGGCGAGGTCGCTGAGCTCGGCGCGGTCGGTCAGCGTGGGGGCGAGAGTGGCGGCGTCCTCGGCGAGCCTGAGGAACGCGGTCAGCTCGGCGTAGGCCAGAACGCCGAGCAGGTCGACCACACCGGCAGGGGAATCACTCATGGATGCAGAGTACGAGGATCGGCCGGGCCCGTGGACCCCGGCCGTCCGCCACGGCCCATGGCCCCCCGCCGGCCGTTCCGGCTGGATCCCGGCGCTCCCCGCCGGACCCCCGGCGGTCCGGCGGGGAGCGCGCGGCGCGACGGCCGCGCGCGGGCCCGTGAGAGCCGCGTTCCGCCGACACCACCGGGGAGAACGCCGGAGACACAGCCGTTCACGGTGTCGAACACCAAGAAATCGGCTCACTGTTGTGGTATCGAGTACACTGCCCTGTAAGAGTGCGACCGCAGTATGTCTTCAGGGAGATCATCGCCTGATTGCCCCCACGCGTTATATGCCGCGGCGGTCGCCGAGACGAGATGAGGGTTGGCTTTTCCGCGCGGGCCCGGCACGAGTCACTTCTGCCAGCGGTCCCGGAAGCCTGCCTTCGCAGGAGACCTAGGCAGGCCGAGCTGACCACGTTCCGAGACCTTGGAGTCATACCGGAGATCGCTGATGCCCTCGAGACCGAGGGCATCATCTCCCCGTTCCCCATTCAAGAGATGGCCCTTCCACTCGCGATCAGCGGACAGGACGTCATCGGCCAGGCGCGCACCGGCACCGGCAAGACCTACGCCTTCGGCGTGGCGATGCTCCAGCGCGTCGGCAAGCCCCGCAAGAACCGCAAGAAGCCCCGCGGCCTGGTGGTCGTCCCCACCCGCGAGCTGGCGCTCCAGGTCACCGAAGACCTCGTGGTCGCCGGCGGCAAACTGGGGTCGCGCATCCTGACCGTGTACGGCGGGCGGGCGTACGAGCCGCAGATCGAGGCGCTCAAGCAGGGCGTGGACGTCATCGTCGGCACGCCCGGCCGCCTCCTCGACCTGGTGAAGCAGAAGCACCTCGACCTCGGCCAGATCTCCATGCTGGTCCTGGACGAGGCCGACCGCATGCTCGACCTGGGCTTCCTGCCCGACATCGAGCGCATCATCAAGCTCGTCCCCGCCGAGCGGCAGACCATGCTGTTCTCGGCGACCATGCCGGGCGAGATCGTCCAGCTGTCGCGCCGCTACCTGTCGCGCCCGACGCACGTGCGCGCCGAGAACCCCGACGCCGACAGCGACGACGTCTCCAAGACGGTCCAGTTCGTCTGGCGCACACACCGCATGGACAAGATCGAGATCGTCGGCCGCATGCTGCAGGCCGACGGCCGCGGCCTGACGATGGTCTTCTGCGAGACCAAGCGCGCCTGCGACATGGTGTCCGAGCAGCTCAAAGAGCGCGGCTTCGCCGCCGCGGCCGTGCACGGCGACCTCGGGCAGGGCCAGCGCGAGCAGGCGCTGCGCGCGTTCCGCAACGGCAAGGTCGACGTGCTGGTCGCCACCGACGTGGCGGCGCGCGGCATCGACATCGACGACGTCACCCACGTCGTCAACTACGACTGCCCGCAGGACGAGAAGACCTACGTGCACCGCATCGGCCGCACCGGCCGGGCGGGGCGCACGGGCGTGGCGGTGACCTTCGTCGAGTGGGAGGAACTCACCCGCTGGAAGGTCATCAACAACGCCCTCGGCCTCGACTTCGCCGATCCGGCGGAGACCTATTCCACCTCCGCGCACGTCTACGCCGACCTGCGCATCCCCGAGGGCACCAAGGGCGTGCTGCCGCGTGCGCAGCGCTCCCGTGCGGGGCTCGCGGCCGAGCAGATCGAGGACCTCGGCGAGACCGGGCGTCACCGCTCGCGCCGCGACGACCGCCGCGACCGCGACGATCGCCACGAGCGGGACGAGCGCCGCGAGCGGCCGTCCCGCAACCGCCAGCGCCGCCGCACCCGTGCCGGCCAGGCGGCCGAGTCCGCCCAGCCCGTGACCGCCGGCGACGCCGGCTTCGAGGGCGACATCCTCGCTCCTGAGCCGGTCGAGTTCGCGACCCCGGCACCGGCCGCGGTCGTCTCTGAGCCGGTCGCGCCCGCGCCCGAGCGCCGGGTCACCTCCGGCGCCGCGTCCGAGACCCTGGCCGGTTCCAGGGCCGGGGATGCGATCACCACCGAGGCCGCCCTGCCGGTGGCCGAGACCGCAGAGGCGCCGGCGCCCCGGCGCGCCCGCAGAGGCGCGAACAGGGCGGCCCTGTCGGAGGCCCTTTCGGAGGTCGCCGCCCCTGCCGTGCAGGACGCCGGCACGCCGGCACCCATCGCCCAGGAGGCACTGATCAGCGTCGAAGACTTCCAAGCGGCGGCGTCGCCCGCCTTCACCGCGTACGAGGCGCCCGTCGCGCGCCCCGAGCCGGAGCGGATCATCCCCGCCTCTCCGTTCTCGATCGTCTTCCGCTCGCCCGACCTGGCGACGGACGATGACGTGGCCCCCTCCGCGGCCTCCGAGCAGCGCCAACAGCGCCGGCGGCCGTCGAACCAGCGCCCCCGGAGGGGCTGACCAGGCGGCACGTGAAGACCGGGCCTGAGCGGCCGAACGGCGGGACGCCCTTGCGGCGGCCCGCCGTTCCCAGCGCCGTGCTCAGATCTCGGTGAACCGCCATCCGATCGGGTGAGAGAGTGGAAAGTCAACCAGGGAACCGGCACAGGGCGTTTGACGGTGTCGCGATGATGGATCGTCAGTATCGTGGTGCCGCGTGAGCACGCCGCGATTCCTGACCCTGCCTCCCGGTGTCCGCGAACAGCGGATCGAGACGCCTGTGGGCACGTTCGCGGCGCTTGAGGCGCTGCCCGTCAGCGGCGTCCCAGAACGATGGCCCGCGCTGCTGGTGCCCGGATACACCGGCAGCAAGGAAGACTTCATCGCGATCTTCCAGACGCTCGCCCAGGCGGGGCGGCGCGTCGTCGCGATCGACATGCGCGGGCAGTACGAGACCGAGGGCCCCGACGATCCGGCGGCCTACACCTGTGAGGCCCTCGGCGAGGACATCGACCAGGTGGCCGCCGCCGTCGGCGCCGGCGAGCCCGTCCACCTGGTCGGCCACTCGTTCGGCGGCCTGGTGACCCGTGAGGCCGTCATCGGCGGGGCCACCAAGCTGGCCTCCTACACGCTGATGAGCTCGGGCCCCGCCGGCATCACCGGCCCGCGCGAGCAGGCGTGCCGCGCCATGCTCCGCGAGCTGCCCGAGGTGGGCCTGGAACAGCTGTGGACACACCGGCTCGAACCCGAGGCCATCGTCGCGGGCGTCCCTGACGACATCCTCGCCTTCCTGCGCAGGCGGCTGTTCGCCAACTCCCTGACCGGGCTGGTCACGATGGCCCAGCAGGTGCTGGACGCGCCCGACCGGCTGGAGGACCTCCGCGACGTCGGCATGCCCACCCTTATCCTCTACGGCGAGCACGACGACGGCTGGTCTCCCTCGAGTCAGGCCGAGATGGCCAAGCGCCTGGACGCCGACTGCGTCGTGGTCCCCGGCGCCCTGCACTCCCCCGCCGTGGAGGCTCCCGAGACCACCGCCCACGCCCTCACCCGCTTCTGGAACCAGGCCGAGCAGCACCTCCCGCACACCTGACCGTTCCCGGCCTCGGCCGGCCCCGCGCGAGCGGGTGCGTGCGCGCCGGATCCGGAGTGCGGCCGCCCGAGGTCAGCCGCCGTCCGATGCCAGGGCGTCCCACGGCTGGCGGGAGGAGCCCGCCGCCTGGCCTTCTGGGCAGTGGCGCCGGTAGTCGCACCAGGAACAGACCGGGCCTGGGCGCGGGGGGAAGCTCGCGTCGATCTCCGGCGCCACGGCGGCCGGGGCGCCCGCCATGGCGTCCGTGGCGTCCGCCGAGGAGGCCGGGCGGGAGGCGCCGGCGCCGGGCGTGGAAGAGCCTTGACGCGAGGCGCGCCGGGGCGTGGCGGCGGTGCTGCCTGCCTTCCACTCCTTGTAGCGTTCGTCGGCCTCGGAGGCCTCCGTGGCGATCTCTTCGGCCCGGCGCAGGTGACGGCCGAGCGACTCGTCGGTGTGCTCCCAGGCGACGATCTCGCCCGTCGGCACGTGATGCAACTCGACCTTGTGGCACGAACGGTGCAGCACGCGCGAGGACGCGGCGGCGTAGATCGCCAGCGCGAGCGAGGAGCGGGCGTCGTCCTCGGTGAGCGGCCTGCGGCCGGTCTTGTAGTCCACGATGACGAGCTCGTCGCCGCGCCGGTCGATGCGGTCGACGCGCCCGGACACCGCGATCACCGCCGTGCGCGTCGCGACCGTGCGCTCGACCCCGACCGGCTCGTCGGAGGGGTCGAGCGTGCTGGTGTAGCCCGTCACCATGGCCCTGGCGCGGTCGCGCCAGGCCGTGGACTGCTCCTGGTCGCGGAAGCCCTCGGTGATCCAGCCCTTGGTGAGCAGGACACCCGCCATGGCGGGGGTCCTGCGCTCGTACGGCTCGCGCCACCACCCGGCCAGCGCGTTGTGGACCGAGGCGCCGACGCTGTTGTGCGCCCACGGCGGCCCCTTCTGCGGCGCCGGGCGGTCGAGGTAGGTGAAGCGGTAGCGACGCGGGCAGTCGAGCCAGGCGTTCAGCCTCGACGGCGTGCAGGAGTACAGCCGCCGGGGCATGCCTTCCAGGCCGAGTTGCAGCACGTCACTCGTCGAAGCTGAGCTTGATCCCCGAGACGCGCGTGCCGTCGGCCAGCGGCCCCTCGGCGACCTCGTCGTCGTCGGCGCCGCGGGTCAGCGACCCGGCCAGCCAGTCGTCGAAGTGCGGCTCCTGGTCGCCGATGGTGGTCTCTTCGCCGTGGGCGGGCAGCACCCGGGTGTCGTGCGGCAGCGTGAACAGCCGCTCGCCGATCGCCGTCAGCTGGTCGGCGAGGGCGGGATACTCGCCGCCGAGCTTGCCCGGCCCGTCCGCCAGCAGGGTCTTGCCGGTGAAGACCACCCCGAGCGCCTCCACGTAGAGCGAGACGCCGCCCTGCGTGACGCCGGGCGTGGCCATGACCTCCAGCTCGACGTCGGCGACACCGAAGATGCCTTCGTCCTCCATGTCGATGTCGGGGTAGGTCTCGGCCCAGGTCTCGCGCCAGATCTGGCGATCTTTGCGGTTGAGCGCGACGACGGCCTCGTCGCGCGCCGAAACCTCGATGGCCCCGCCCACATGGTCGGGCAGGCCGTGTGTGCAGACGACGGCGAGGATCTCGCGGTCGCCCACACTCGAAAGGATCGTCTCCGCGTCGCGCGCGGGGTCGATGACGATGACCTCCTCGTCATCACCGATGATCCAGGTGTTGTTCTCGACCTTGTGTTCGGCGCCGTCGATCGTCACGACGCCTTCGGTCACCACTCGCTCGATACGCGCTGTCACGGCCACGACCTTACCGAACACTCGTGCCCGTCTCGATATCTACCGCGATCGCATTACCGCCGATCGGCGCCGGGCCCGCCCGTCCGCGCGACGCGGCCGCCGCCGGCCGTCCGCGCGAGCGCGTCACGGTTCCTCCCCGAGACGGGGCGAGAAGGCGCCGAAGGGCAGGTCGAGCTCCTGGTCGTGGTCGCGCAGGTCGCGGAGCGAGAGCTGGGTGAGCGCCACGAGGCACCCCGCCTCGGCAGGCCAGCCGATGACCCACAGCCATTCGCCCATCGCCTCGCCGACGTAGACGGCGCGGTCGGGCCGGCCCTCCACCCACCACAGCGCCGTGGGATGCCCGCGCGTCTCCACCTTGGCGTTCGGCGGCCCGGCGTCGAAGCCGGGCCCGGGGTCGGGGCCGTCCAGGCCGGCGAACGCCGCGCCGAGCCCCATGCCGGGCTCCTCGGCGACGATCACCAGGTCGGCGGGCCCGTGGGTGACCGACGGGCCCGAGCAGGCGACCACCCCCGCACGGGTGCCCGTGCGCTCGTCCCCGGCGTCGCCGAAACCGGTGACCAGCCATCCCGCCGGCAGCGGCCACGGCAGCCAGAAGGGAACCGGCGCGTCTTTGCGGATCACCTCCAGCGCCTCGCTGGAGGGGCGTCTGGTGTGGAAGGGCAGGACGGCCCCGTGCACGCCGCAACGCCAGGCGCTCGACCAGGCGCTTGGCGGGCGTAGCGTGCCGAAACACCGAGGGCAGGTGGGCGCGGCTCTCACAGTTATCCACGGTGCTTCCGCCGGCGCGGGTAAGTCAAGGGCCATCCCGTTATCGCGGCGTAATCTTGGCACATGCTCGTGAGGTGCGTGGGCGCGGTGATGATCGACGACGACGGCCGGCTGCTGCTCGTCCGCCGCGGGCGCCCGCCCGGCGTGGGGCTGTGGTCGCTGCCCGGTGGCAGGGTCGAGCCGGGCGAGTCCGACGCCCGCGCGCTGCGGCGCGAGCTGCTGGAGGAGACCGGCCTCACGGTGTCGGTCGGCGGCCTCGCGGGCACCGTCGAGCGCCCCGGCCCGGGCGGGGTGGTGTACGAGATCCACGACTACTTCGCGACCGCGCGGGAGGGCACGCCCCGGGCGGGCGACGACGCCTCCGCCGTGGGGTGGTTCGCCCCAGGTGACCTCGCGGGGCTCCCGCTCACGCCGGGCCTGCTGGAGGTCCTGGTCACCTGGCGGGTGCTCCCCGCGGGCCCCGGCGACCCCGGCTTCACGGGCCCTGCCGTGCCGAAGTCGCCCTGAGGAGGCGGCGGCTCCCGGCCGTGCCGAAGTCCCCCTGAGAGGCGGCTCCCGGCCGTGCCGAGGCCGCCCGGAGGGTCAGCGGCTGAACGAGGTGCGCCACAGCGTGAGGTGGTCGGAGGTGTAGGTGGTCGACCGGCCGACGGCGACGACGCGGTCTCCGATGACGGCGATGGCGCTGAGCCACTGGGCGCCGTCGCCGGTCATGCCGTCACCGGTCAGTGTGTGCCGCTGCCAGTCGTCACCGTCCGCGGACGTCCAGACCGTGCTGTCCCCGGTGGCGGGCGACCCGTACGAGCCGACGGCCACCAGACCGTCCTTGGAGTCTGCCAGGTCGAGCACGCTCGCCGCGGCGTCGGCCGGCAGCCACGAGTAGCGCCAGGTGACGCCGTCGTCGGTGGAGACGGCCGAGAACGGCTGCTCCACTCCCTTGTCGTTGGTCGCGCCGCCCACCGCCACGATGCGCTGGTCGTGCAGGACCACCCTGTGCAGGTTCGCCGCGCGGGCGCCCTCGGGGATGACCCGCTTGCGCGCCGTCCAGTTGAGTCCGTCGCGCGAGGACCAGACCACCCCGGAGGTGCGGCCGGCCGTGCCCGACCCGCCGATCGCCAGGTAGCCGCCCTCGGTGGCCACGAGGTCGTCGATGCGCACGTCCGCGCCGCCCGCCGGCAGGCTCTGCGGCGCGGCCCTCGAGAAGCGCTTGAGGTCGGGCGAGAACCACAGGGCGGCCACCACGCCGCCCGGACCGCTGTCGTCACCGGCCATGACGTACCCGTTCGGCCCGGCCGCGACGACGCGCGGCACCACGGCGTACCGTCCGGACGCCCCGAAAGCGGGCGACTCGGGGCCCTCGCGCCATGTCCTGCCGTCGGTGGACGTCGCGAGCAGCGGGCGGACGAACGCCGAGTCGGCGGTCGTGCTGCCCACCGCGAGCCAGCCGTGGGCGCCGTGGGCGACGTCGTTGAACGCCTGCCTCCCCGCGCCGCCGAGGGCCGGCACGTTGACGGGCTTCCAGTTCTGGCCCGTCGCGCTCGTCCAGATGCCGGCGTCGCCCTTGACCGAGCCGACGGCGACGAACGACTGGCCCGCGGCGACCAGCGCGGTGGTCTCGCGGGCCGAACGGGTGAGGCCGCTGATCTGCGCGAGCGGCACCGGGGCGGCCGGCTTCCCCTTGTCCGCCATCATCAGCACCGGCAGGTTGTCCAGGCCCCCGGACCGCTGGTCGCCCGCGGCCACCAGCGTGCCCGCGTCGGTGATCGCCAGGCCGCGCAGCGTGCCGGGGATCTGGCCGAGGTCGGTGCTCTCGGTCCAGTTCTTGCCGTCGGTGCTGGTGAAGACGGCGTACCGCTCCCAGCCCGACTCGGCGACCGCCGCGACGCCCGCCGCCGAGGATGCCAGGCCGCGCACGCCGGTCGCCTCGCGCCCCAGCCCGCCGATCACCCCGCACTGGCGCCACTCGTCCCCGAGCTCGGAGCAGTAGACCCGCACCTCGCCCGCGTCCGACTTCTGCAGGGTCGGGACCATGAGGAAGCCCTTGCCGGCCACCGCGAGGGCGCCGGGCTCCGGCCGGACGCCGGGCAGCGCGGCGGCGGTGCGCAGCCATGTCCTGCCGCCGTCGGGCGAGCGCAGGATGACCGACGTGGTGTCACCCTTGCCGGGGTCGGCGAGCGCCACGACGGCGTCCCCCCGGGCCACGACGGCGCGGATGGCGCGCACCTTGTCGGTGGCGCCGATCTCGCCGGTGTCCACGCGGCTCCAGGCGAGCCCGTCCGGCGACACCCACGCCACCGGGCCGTACCCTCCGTCCTGCAAGGTCGTGGAGCCGACGGCGACGAAGCCGCCGGCCGTCCGCGCCAGGTCGGTGATCCGGTCGCCGCTCCAGAACGCCGACAGCCGCGACGGGTCGACCGCCGTCCAGGTACGCCCGTCGGTGCTGGTCCACATGCCCCTGGCGGCGGCGCCGGCGGCGCCGGGAGCCTCGGTGCCCGCGGCCAGCCAGCGGCCGTCTCCGCCGGTGACCAGGCCCGCCGAACCGGCGGGCTGATATCCGGCGGCGCCGTTCACGCGGCCCATCTGCCAGGTCTTGCCGCGATCGGTGGAGACCAGGAACAGCGGCCGGGGCACCGGGCTGGTGGTGTCGCTGCCGACCGCGACCACGGTCGAGCCGACGGAGGTGACGGCGTTGAGCACCTGGCTGGAGCCGTTGCCGCTGACGCCGGGCGGGGCCACGAACGCCTGGTCGCCCGAGCCGCCGTCTCCCGCGGCGAGCCTCAGGCCCGAGCTCGTCGGGGAGTTCACCCAGTTGACGATCACCAGTCCGAGGCCGGCCGCCGCCAGCAGCACGACGACCACGAAGATCGGGGTCAGCAGGCCTCGGCCGGGCGGGCGCAGGCGCGGGCGGCGGGTCTCGCGGGTCTGGCGCGGGGCGCGGGGCGCGGGCTGGTCGCGGTGATGCCGGCCGCGCCCGCCGCGCGACCGCGGCGGGCCTGAGGCCACGAGGATGTCGGGCCGGACCGGCCGCCCGTCGGGGGGCCGGCCGATGCGCTCCTCGGGGTGCTCGCCGAACGCCGGCAGGTCGCCGGCGCCGGTCGCGTACGGGTCTTCGCCCCTGGACGGATCGCCGGAGGCGTGGAAGTCGTCCGGAGCGGCCGCGCCGCCGGTGGCGTACGGGTCACCGTGCGGGGACGCTCCGCGGGCCGCGTACGGGTCGCTGCGCGGGGGCGTGCCGCCGGACCGCGAGATGCCGCGGGAGGCCGATCGGCGTGACGTGCGCGTCCCGCTCTCGGGCTCGGCCGGGATGCTCGGCTCGACCCGGATCTCCGGCCGCTCCCGCGAGACGCCCCGCGCCGGAGGGCTTTGCGGCGGCGTGCGAGGAGGCCCGGAGGCGACCAGCTTGTCGGGCCGGTCGACGATGCGCCGCGACGGCCACCCCGGCTCGCCGTCCGGCGAGGAGGGGGCCTCGGGATTCCATGCGGCGGAGTCCTCGGAACCCCAGCCGGAGGAGTCGTCGGACCCCCAGGCGGCGGGGGCCTCGGGGCTCCGGCCGGAGTCGGAACCCCAGGCGGCGGGGGCCTCGGGGGTCCAGCCGGAGGAGGACTCGGCCGGCGGCTCGGGCGTCTCCCGGCCGGAACTGTGGCGCGGCTCCGCGGCCCCGCCTCCGTACGGCCGCGCGTACGGGTGGCGGCCGGTCGAGGAGGGCCTCGGCGCCTGGGCGCCGTCGTCGTCATCGCCGGCGGGGGACCGCTCGTCCGGCGTCGGCGCGCCGAAGGGCGGGAGGGCCCATGGGGAGTCCAGGGGCAGGTCCCGTGAGCGGGGATCGGACGGTCCCGGCGGGGAGTGGTGCAGCACCTGGGGGGAGGTCCGAGCCTGATGGGGCTTGGACGAGCCTGACGCGACGTCGCGGTCGGCGTCGTCGTCCGCGGACCGCCATGACGAGCGCGGGTCGTGGGGGCCCGAGACCACGCTCAGCACCTCCTCGTCGGCAGGCTAACCCGGTTTGAGGGCCGCACATGGGGACCGTTCCACCGGACTCCAGCGCATCCATCGCACCTGCGACGGATCACTTGCGATCGTACCGATACCCAAACCCTGCCCGGTGATCACATAACCGGACAGAACCCTGGCCGCTTCTCGCCCTCGCCGGCACCGCGCACCTCCCTGGGGCCGACCACCGACCCGCATACCTTTAGGGCAACACGCCGAGGGCCCTTCTGGCGAGACCTCTCTAGTCAGATTTATCGAGTCAGAGTCTGAATTGACCACTTATGGGCGATTATTACGATGACAACCGCGAAAAAGGCCAACTGAACCACCGTGCCGGAGAGGGCCTGCCACGGCACGGCGCCCTGCCGCAGAGCGCCCTCCAGCTCGCCGGCGGCAGCGGCCGGCAGGAAGCTCAGAACGTTGTTGACCACGTGCAGGGCGATGGGCGCCTCCAGCCCGCCCGTGCGCACCGCGAGCCAGCCCATCAGCGCGCCGAAGCTGAACACGTCGATGATGCCCCAGTCGGTGTAGGCGTGCAGCGAGGTGAACAGGGCCGCGCCCAGCAGGATGCCCGGCCACGGTGTCCGCACGTACGCGCCGAAGGCCTGCAGCACCCAGCCCCGGAACATGTACTCCTCGGCCGCGGCCTGGAAGGGCACCAGCAGCAGGATCACCACGAGCCCGGGCAGGAAGCGCTCCCAGCCCACCCAGCCGAACAGGGCGCCGATGTCCTCCCCGGTGAGGGCGTACGTCCCGACCATGGCGGCCTGACCGAGGATCAGCGCGACCAGGGCCACACCGGCGCACACCAGCAGCCACCGCCAGCGCAGCCGTCCCGCCACCGACGAGAGCGTCCCCGGCGGCCGGCGCTGGACCAGCCACGCGGTCAGGAACACGACCGGCAGGACCAGCGCGATCGACAGCAGCAGGACGGCCAGCTCGAAGACCGGCTGCCCGAAGAGCCGGTCGTCCGACAGGAGCACGGGCACGCCCGCCAGCTCGGCGACGACCATCCCGACGAAGATCACGATCAGGCCCGCGCCCAGGAAGGCGACGGCGATGACGGCCGACCCGGCGATCGGGCGCCACCAGCGGTGCATCGCCGTGCGCGCCAGATGGTCGTAGCGCGCGCCGGAAGGCGGCGGCACGACCCACGGCGCCGGCGCCGGAGCCGCCTGCCATGGCTGCGGCCCGGGGTAGTAGGGCGGCGCGCCCTCCTGGTACGGACCGGGCCGGTACGCCGGAGCGCCCTCCTGCGAGGCGTCCTGGTCGTGGGGCCGCTCCGCCGGTGGACGTCCCGGCCCTCCGGCCCCCGGCTGCGGCTGCGGCTGTGGCTGGTGCGCCTGCGACGGATCGTGCATATACGTCATTGTCCTCGCACCCTCCCGCCGCCCGGCGGTCGCCCGGCGCTCAGGGACGACGTCCCGCGCCCGACGACCGTTCTGCGCATTTCTTCATAGACGCGGCGCGCCCGAGGGCAGATGCTGCATGCCATAACCCGACATACTTCAGGAGCAGATCATGAAAAGGCCAGGGCCATTTCACACGCTCGGCGCGGGGGTGGTCCTCGCCCTCGGGCTCGGCGTTCTCAGCGTGCAGACCATGCCGCGCACGGACAACGCCTCCGCCGCCTCGGGCGCTCCGGCCGCCAAGGCGACCACCTCGGTCGCCCCCGAGCCCGCGGAGACGGCCGCCGCGAGCGCGTCCGCCGCCCCCACCGAGGCCGCCGACCCGACCCCGAAGCGCGCCGACTACGCGGGCGTGGCCCAGGGCAACGGCGGGCTGGTCGCGCTTTCGGTCAAGAACGGCAAGGCGGTCGCCTACTTCTGCGACGGGCGCATCGAGTCCTGGCTCAAGGGCACCGCCGAGAACAACACGCTCACGCTCGCCGGCAAGGGCTCGCTGATCACCGCGGCGCTCGGCGACGGCAGGGCCAAGGGCCGGCTCCAGGTCGGCAAGGCCAAGTGGCGCTTCTCCGCTCCGCTCGTCAAGAAGCCGTCGGGCCTGTACCGCGCCACCGCGGTGATCCGCGGCGCCAAGGTCGTCGGCGGCTGGATCATCCTGCCCGGCGGCCGTCAGGTGGGCCTGGTCGACGTCGGCGACTCCGCCCAGGCGGCTCCGAAGCTCACCCCCGGCTCCCCGGTGACCGTCGGCGGCACCGAGCTCCTCCCCGAGGACGCCGACGCCTTCATCGACGGCCTCTGACCAGGACCGTCCCGGGTCCGCTCGTCCTCCCCGCACGACGTCCTCCTGCGCGCGCCGCGTCAGCTCGGCGAAGCCGCGCAGGGCCCGGCCGCCCGTCCTCCCTCACGAGGTCCTCCGGCCGCTCGGACCTGCCTCACCAGGTCCTCTGAACACCCGGCCTCTCCCTCACGAGGTGGTCCGGCCGCTCGAACCTCCCTCACGACAAGGAACGCCCGTCATGACCGTCCCCCAGCTCCCTCCACTCCAGCAGGAGCAGCCCGCGCGGGCGAAGAGCTCCGCCCCCTACCTCGTGCCGCTGCTCGCCGGCGGCCTGGTGGCCGTCGCCCTCGGGGTGTACGGGCGCGCGCACACGCCCACCGGATACGCCGTCGGCCTCGCCGGCTTCTCCGGCGCCCAGGCCATGAAGTCGTGGCTGGCGACCGGCGCCTTCCTTCTCGCGATCGTCCAGCTCGTCTCGGCGCTCGCGATGTACGGCAGGATCCCCGGCTTGCGGGCCCCCTCGTGGACCGGGACGCTGCACCGCTGGTCCGGCCGCGCGGCCTTCCTGCTGTCGGTGCCGGTGGCGTTCCACTGCCTGTACGCCCTCGGCGCGCAGTTCGACGTCCCCCGCGTGATGATCCACTCTCTGCTGGGCTCGTTCTTCTACGGCGTGTTCGTCGCCAAGATGCTGTCGCTGCCCAAGCGCGACCTGCCGGGGTGGACGCTTCCCGTGCTCGGCGGGCTCGTCTTCGCCGCGCTCACGGGCCTGTGGCTGACGTCGTCCTTCTGGTTCTTCACGACCATCGGCGTCACGTTCTAGCGTGGCGCCGCCCGGCGGTCAGGAGACGGGGGGCTGGAAGGACCTGGTGCGGGAAAGACCGGCGGCGCGGCCCTGGGCGGCGACGACGAGGGCCATCTTGCGGGAGGCCTCGTCGATCATCTCGTCGCCGAGCATCACCGCGCCGCGCCTGTCCACCGTCGTGGCGTGCTCGTAGGCGTCCAGGATGAGCTCGGCGTGGTCGTAGTCCTCCTGGGACGGCGAGAAGACCTGGTTGGCCGCCTCGATCTGCGTCGGGTGGAGCACCCACTTGCCGTCGAAGCCCAGCGCCGCTGACCTGAGCGCGGTCATCTCGAACCCGTCGAGGTCCTTGATCTGCAGGTAAGGGCCGTCGATGGCCTGCAGGCCGTGCGTCCTGGCCGCCATCAGGATGCGCATCAGCACGTAGTGGTAGGCGTCGCCCTCGGTGTAGCCGGGCGGCTGCCGCCCGACGACCAGGGTTCTCATGTTGATCGAGGCCATGAAGTCGGCGGGCCCGAACACGAGCGTCTCAAGGCGGGGTGAGGAGGCGGCGATGGCGTCGACGTTGACCAGGCCGCGGGCGCTCTCGATCTGCGCCTCGACGCCGATGCCGCCGACCGGCAGGCCGGTCGCCTTCTCTATCTGGGTGAGCAGCAGGTCCAGCCAGGCGACCTGGACGGCGTCCTCGACCTTGGGCAGCATCAGGCAGTCGAGCGCGTCCCCGGCCCCCTCGACGACGTCGATCACGTCCCGGTAGGTCCACGCGGTGGTCAGGTCGTTCACCCGCACGACCCGGGTCTTGCCGGCCCAGTCGCCCTCGCGGAGCGCCTCGACGACGTTCTTGCGGGCCTGCTCCTTGGCCTGCGGCGCGACGGAGTCCTCCAGGTCGAGGAAGACCTCGTCGGCGGGCAGGCCCTGCGCCTTCTCGAGGAAGCGCGGGTTGCTGCCGGGCACGGCGAGGCACGAACGACGAGAGCGCATGCGCAAACGCTAGCCTCCCCCGGCGTCCGGGCGAGGCTGTGGGGCCGTCACAAAGCCGGACATCGCTTCTTGGCGCGGATCTCGTACCGCTATCTAGGCCCTTATGCGGACAATGTCCTATATAGACTCGGTAAGGGAGATAGTCATGGCATCTGATGCCTCCGCGGCGGTGCTCCGGCCCGCCGTATTGTCCGACCTCATCCCCGGCAAGATCGTCAGGGATGTCGTGCTCGTCATCGGGGCCGCGGGCCTCACAGGGCTCGCCGCGCAGGTGAGCATCCCGTTGCCCGGCACCCCCGTGCCGTTGACGCTGCAGACCTTCGCCGTCCTGCTGGCGGGCGCGGCGCTCGGCCTGCCCCGCGCCTTCCTCGGCATGGCGTTGTACCTGCTGATCGGCCAGCTCGGCGTGCCGTGGTTCGCCTCCTCGGGCGGCAACGCGACGCTCGGGTACGTCGTCGGCTTCATCCTCGCCGCCTCCGTCGTCGGCGTGCTCGCCGGCAGGGGCGGTGACCGCACCCCGGCGCGCACCGTCGCCACGATGACGCTGGGCACGGTCCTCATCTACGCCGTCGGGGTGCCGTGGCTCATGGTGGCCACGGGCATGAGCCTGTCCGCCGCCTTCGCCGCGGGCGTGGTGCCGTTCCTGATCGGCGACGCGATCAAGGTCGCGGCGGCCGCGGGCCTGCTGCCCGCCGCCTGGAAGCTCGCCGGCCGCTGAGCCGGAGCCGCTGAACCGGTGTACCGCTGAGCCTCAGGGCCGCCCCAGGTGAACCACCCGGGCGGCCCTCGGCCGGCTGACGCGCGGGCCGGAACACGCCGTACATTGCGAGTATGAGTCTTGCGCTGATCGAAGAGGGTGCCAAGAAGTCGGGCATCCTGTGGGTCTCGCTGGCGGGACGCGACCGGCTGGCATGGCATGTCTGGCACCAAGGCGCGATCTACCTGGTCACCGGCGGCGGCGAGCAGTCCCTGCCCGGCCTCACCGGCGCCTCGCGGGTGCGGGTGACGCTGCGCAGCAAGGACAACGGCGCCGAGTTGGTCTCCTTCGACGCCGACGTGGAGCCGGTCGATCAGTCGGCGCCGTCCGAGACCGAGACCGGGGCGGTGGCGGCCCTGGTCAAAGAGCGGCTCAACGCCTCCGGCACGGCGGGGCTCGCGGGCAGGTGGGCCGCCTCGGGCGCCTCGATCGTCCGGCTGAGGCCCGACGTGGCGGTCTGAGCCAGCAGCGCCCCGCCCAGGACGATCGCGCCGCCCACGATCTGGGCGGTGCCGAGCCGCTCGGCGAGCAGCGCCCAGGCGATCACCGCGCCGGCGACCACCTCCAGTGAGGACACCGTGGCCCCGATGGCGGCGGACAGGCGGCGCACGGCGGTGACGCCGGTCACGTAGGCCAGCACGGTCGCGACCACGATGAGCTAGAGCGTGGCGGCGAGCACGGGGATGTCGCGGCCGTTGACCGTGACGGTGGTCCCGAAGGCCTCCCAGGGGATGTTCCACGCCTGCGAGAGGGGCGTGAGCACCAGCGCGGCGCCGGCCATGCCCCAGGCGATGAGGCCGAGCGGGTCGACGTCGTCGCCGTAGCCGTCGCTCATCAGGAAGTACCCCGCGCAGCACGCCGAGGCGATGAGGCCGAGCAGCAGCCCGATGCCGTCCAGGCTCATCCCCCGCCAGACCTCCACGACGACGCCGAGGCCGGCGAGCACGACCACCGCCCCCGCGTACGCGGAGCGGGGCAGCCGCACGCGGCGGACGAACCGCACCCAGCAGACGACCAGGACCGGTGAGGCGTACTCCAGCAGGAGCACGACGCCGACCGGCAGCCGGGTGATGGCCAGGAAGAACAGCGCCTGAACCCCGGCGACGGCGATCAGGGCGTACGCGGCGAAGAAGCGGCCCCGCCCTTTCGGGATGCGCAGGGACCTCGGCCGGAACACGGCGAGGACCGCGATCAGCACCAGCGCGGCGCCCGCCATCCGTACCCACACCGCCTGCAGAGGTGTCAGGCCGCTCATGCCCACGAGCTTCGCCATGGACCCGGAGAAGCCGAAGCACGAGGCCGACACGACGGCTATCGCGAGCGCTCCGCCTTTCATACGCCACCATCCCGTAATTACCGTCAGATGCTTTTGATGCTGTCACACGGTGTCCAGGGAGATCAAGACGCGACCGTACGTTGAGACGGCTTTCACGGGGGGTGGACGCGGCGCGCGTGGCGTCACCTCGTACGCTGCGGTAGGTGAGGATCTTCGTCGCCCGGCTGGCCGGCACCCCGGTGTTCGACCCCGAAGGCGACCAGATCGGCCGGGTGCGGGACGTCGTCGTGGCCATGCGCCCCAACGACCCGCCTCGCGTGCACGGCCTGGTCGTGGAGGTCCAACCGCGCCGCAGGGTGTTCCTGCCGATCACCCGCGTCCGCAACATCGAGGCGGACGCCGTCATCTTCACCGGCGCCATCAACCTGCGGCGCTTCGAGAAGCACTCCATCGAGTCCCTGGCCATCGGCGAGCTGCTCGACCTGGACGTCGAGCTCGGCGGCCAGCGGGCCACCGTGCTCGACCTGGCCATGGAGCAGACCAGGACCGGCGAATGGCTCATCACCAAGGTCGCGGTGCGGCGCGGCGCCGGACGGGGGCTGCGGCGGCGCCGCGGCGAGACGCTGGTCGTCGACTGGGCCGAGGTCGCCGGGTTCGGCGCGGTTCAGGCCGACCAGGGAGCGGCCAACCTGCTCGCCGCGTTCGAGGAGACCCGCCCCGCCGACCTGGCCAACGCCCTGCGCCACCTGCCCGACAAACGCCGCGCGGAGGTCGCCGCCGCGCTGGAGGACGAACGGCTCGCCGACGTGCTGGAGGAGCTGCCCGAGCGCGACCAGATCGGCATCCTCAGCCGGCTGGACGCCGAGCGCGCGGCGGACGTGCTCGCGGCCATGGACCCCGACGACGCGGCCGACCTGCTGCAGGACCTGCCGCCGGCGCAGGCGGAGGCGCTGCTGGCGCGCATGGAGCCCCGCGAGGCGGCCCCGGTGCTGCGCCTGCTCAACTACGCCGAGAACACCGCGGGCGGCATGATGACCAGCGCGCCGATCGTGCTGCCGCCGCACTCCACGATCGCCGAGGCGCTCGCCGAGATCAGGCGCCAGGACATCACCCCGGCCGTCGCCGCCCAGGTCTACGTCGCCCGGCCGCCGAGCGAGACGCCGACCGGCAAGTACCTGGGCGTGGCCCACTTCCAGCGGCTCCTGCGCGAGCCGCCGTCCTCGCTGGTGGGAGGCGCCATCGACAACAGCATCGACCCGATCCGGCCCCACCTGCCCCTGCCGGCGGTGACCGCGTACCTGGCCACCTACAACCTGGTCGCGGCCCCGGTGGTGGACGAACTGGGGCGGCTCGTCGGCGCCGTCACGGTGGACGACGTGCTGGACCACCTGCTGCCGCCGGGCTGGCGCGAGCGCGACGAACGGGAGCCGAACGGGGAAGACGCCTCAGAGAGCGGCGACGGCGCGGCGCGGGAGGTGGGCGGTGGCGGTTAACCGGCTGGACCAGCCCCGCGAGATCCGCCGCTCCATCCGCCCGCACTACGACCCCGAGGCGTTCGGTCGGCTTTCCGAGCAGATCGCCCGGTTCCTCGGCACGGCACGCTTCCTGGTCTACATGACCGGGTTCATCGCGGTCTGGGTGCTCTGGAACGCCCTGGCTCCCCGGAGCCTGGCCTTCGACCCCTACCCGTTCATCTTCCTGACGCTGATCCTGTCGCTCCAGGCGTCCTACGCGGCCCCGCTGATCCTGCTGGCCCAGAACCGCCAGGCCGACCGCGACCGCGTGCAGAGCGAGCAGGACCGGATGGCGGGCGAGCGCAACCAGGCCGAGGTGGAGTACCTGACCCGGGAGATCGCCGGGTTGCGCCTGGCCCTCGGCGACCTCGCGACCCGCGACTACATCAGGGGCGAGCTGGAACACCTGCTGGAGGAGGTACGGCGCCCGGCCGCCCGCGAGGACGGCGCCGGAGGTCAGAAGGGGTAACGGACGGAGAGCTTGGCGAGGGTGGCGGCGCACTGGCGCAGCTCCTCCTCGTCCAGCACACCGGGGAACTGGCCGCGCACCGCGCGCAGGTAGGTGGGGGTGGCCTCGGCGAGGCGGCGGCCTCCCGCGTCGGTCAGGACGGCGAACAGGCCGCGGGCGTCGCTGGCGCACGCCTCGCGCTCGACCAGGCCGTCGCGCTGGAGGCGGTCGATGAGCCGGGTCAGCCCGCTGCGGGACAGCAGCACCTTCTCGGCCAGGTCGTTCATGCGCAGCCGCCGCTCAGGGGCCTCCGAGAGCCGCGCCAGGACGTCGTAGGCGGCGGGAGCCAGGTCGTGCCCGCTCAGCAGTTCGACCTCGAGGCTGCGGGTGATCTGGATCTGGGCCCGCTGCACCATGCGCCAGACGGTGAGCTGCTGAGGAGTGATCTCCGTCGTCATGGACGTCACGGGGTCATCCTAGAAGGTTGCATAAACGGCCACACCACCCTTTTCATCGCTGTTTAGCGCTAGAGGAGAGGCGGAGTTCGTCGGATCGTCCCTGGGTTCGTAGCATGGATCCATGGCACCCACCCCAGATTTGGTGACGGCCGCCTTGGCGACGGTCAACGACCCGGAGATCCGCCGGCCGATCACCGACCTCGGCATGGTCAAAAGCGTTGACATCTCCCCCGACGGGGTGGTGCGGGTCGGCGTCTACCTCACCGTCGCCGGATGCCCCATGCGCGACACGATCACCCGCGACGTCACCACCGCGGTCTCCAAGGTCGAGGGCGTCTCCTCCGTCCAGGTCGACCTGGACGTCATGAGCGCCGAGCAGCGCCAAGGGCTGCAGACCAAGCTGCGCGGCAACCGGGGCCCCGAGAAGGAGATCCCCTTCGCCAAGCCCGGCTCGCTCACCCGTGTCTTCGCGATCGCGAGCGGCAAGGGCGGGGTCGGCAAGTCGTCGGTGACCGTCAACCTGGCCGCGGCGATGGCCTCCTCGGGCCTGAAGGTCGGCGTCGTCGACGCCGACATCTACGGCCACTCCATCCCGCGCATGCTCGGGGTGAGCGACCGGCCGACCAAGGTCGAAGACATGATCATGCCGCCGGTGGCGCACGACATCAAGGTCATCTCGGTCGGCATGTTCAAGCCCCCGGGCAACAACCCGGTGGTCTGGCGCGGCCCGATGCTCGACCGCGCGCTCCACCAGTTCCTGGCGGACGTCTACTGGGGCGACCTCGACGTCCTGCTCATGGACCTGCCCCCCGGCACCGGCGACATCGCGATCTCGGTGGCGCAGCGCATGCCCGGCGCCGAGATCCTGGTCGTGACCACCCCGCAGCAGGCCGCGGCCGAGGTCGCCGAGCGCGCGGGGTCGATCGCCACGCAGACCCACCAGCAGATCGCCGGCGTCATCGAGAACATGGCGTGGCTGCCCTGCCCCCACTGCGACGAGCGCATCGCGGTCTTCGGCGAGGGCGGCGGCCAGGCCGTCGCCGACGGCCTCACCCGCACTCTCGGCACGCGCGTCCCCCTGCTCGGTCAGGTGCCGATCGACCTGCGCCTGCGCGAGGGCGGCGACGAGGGCAAGCCGCTCGTGCTCACCGACCCCGACTCCCCCGCCGCCGCCGAGCTGCGGCGCATCGCCGACGGCCTGAGCAAGAGGTCCAGCAGCATCAAGGGCCTCCAGCTCGGGCTCTCGCCTTCAGGCCGCTGAGCCCGCCCTCCCGCCCCGCCCTGGGGCGGGAGGTGAACCCCGCCGCACCGTCCCCCCAGGGGCCGGAGAAGGCGGGAGAACCCGCCGCACACGCGAAGGGCCGCCCCCAGTGGGGGCGGCCCTTCGTTCGTGTGGCACGGGCTCAGGTGGCCCGCCGTCCGTGTGGCACGGGGCGCGGACGGCCTCTCGTCCGTGTGGCGCGGGCGCGGACCTGTCCGAGTCGTGCGGGCTCAGGTGGCCTCGACGTCGTACGGGGGGATCTCGCCGTAGCCCAGCTCGTCGCCCGCCGTGGTGGCGTAGACGTCGGAAGTGCCGCCATAGGCGTCGGTGTACGGCTCGGTGTAGGGGGGAACGCGGTCATCGGCGGCCGGCCGCTTCCAGTCGTCCTCGAGATCCTGCAGCAGGTGCTTCCTGACGAAGTTCTTCGGATGCAGGTCGGTCGGGTCGAAGTTCGCGAACTCGGGGCCGAGGTTGTCCTGCAGATCGCTTTTGGCGTTGTTGGCCATCTGACGTATCTGCCGCAGCGTGCGGCCCGCCTGCGCGGCGGCCTGCGGCAGCTTCTCGGGCCCGAAGACGAGAAGGGCGATGACCACGAGTGCCAAGACCTCAGGCCAGCCGAGTCCGAACACGGTGATCTCCTACGTTTCCTACGCCCACGCCTGCCGTCGGCCGGGTTCGTCCGAGGGCGACATGGCTTCCCCCAGAGTAATGCCCGGCCCGGCGTGGGGCGCAATGAGGCGGTCTTCGATCACGACGGCTGGGGCGTCGGGACGGGCACGGCGTCGATGGTCGCGGTCGTGGTGCGCTCGCTGCCGTCCCGCTGGTACTTGATGGTCACCTTGTCGCCGGGCGCCTTGCTGCGGATGGTGACGATCAGCTCGGACGGCTGGGTCACCGGCGAGCCGTCGACCTCGAGGATGACGTCGCCGGGCTTCAGCCCCGCCTTGTCGGCCGGGCCGCCGGAGATGACCGGCTGCTGGCCCCCCTGCGGCGTGGCGGCGATGCGGACGCCCTCGCCCTGGTAGTCCTCGTCGATCGAGACGCCGATGCGGGACTTCTTGGCCGTGCCCGTCGTCACGAGCTCTTCGGCGATGCGCCGCACGTGGTTGACCGGGATGGAGAACCCGAGCCCGATGCTGCCGCTCTGCGAGCCGAAGGAGGAGTTGCCCAGCGTCGCGATGGCCGAGTTGACGCCGATCACCTCGCCGGCGCCGTTGACCAGCGGCCCGCCCGAGTTGCCGGGGTTGATCGCCGCGTCGGTCTGGATGGCGTTGATGAACGACGACTCGGACCCGCTCTCGCCGCCGGCGGTGACCGGGCGGTTGAGCGAGCTGACGATGCCCGTGGTCACCGTGCCGGACAGCCCCAGCGGCGAGCCGATCGCGATGACGGGGTCGCCGACGACGACCCGGTCGGAGTTGCCCAGGGTGATCTCGGGGGCGCCGAAGGTGTCGGCCGGCTTGACCACGGCGATGTCGGAGCTCGGGTCGCGGCCGACGATCGTGCCCGTCGAGGACTTCTTGTTGTTGAACATCACCTTGATGTTGCCGGTCTGCGCCGCCGCGGCCACCACGTGGTTGTTCGTGACGATGTAACCGCCCTTGATCAGGAAGCCCGACCCGGTGCCCGCCTCGCTGTTGCCCCGCACGTCGAGCGAGACGACGCTCGGCAGGACCTTCGAGGCCACGCCGGCCACCGAGTCGGGAGGACGGTTGATCACGACGCCGGTCGGCGTGCCGAGGCTGTAGGACGGGTTGAGGCCCGAGCCGCCCGACCGGGTGAGCAGGTAGGTGCCCGCGCTGCCGAGCGTCGAAGCGACCAGGGCTATGGCGACGGCGAGCACCACGAGCACACCCGTCCTCGGCCCGCGGGCACCGCGGACGCCAGGGTCTCCTGGGCCGCCGAGCGGCGGCCCGGGGGGCGGGGCCCAGCCCGGTCCCATGCCGAACGCGGTGCGCGGGGGCGGAGGAGGAGGCGGCCCGTACGAGCCCCCTGGCGAGGGCGGGAGCGGCCCGCCGGACGGGTTGCCCCACCCGGAGGCTCCCTCGTCGCCGGGACGGCCGCCGGGCCGCCGGCCCTCGCCGAACCGTGCGGGGCCCTCGCCCGCGAACGGGATCAGGCCGGTGGTCTCACCTGGGCGCGACGCCTGCCGGTCTCCCTCGGCGGGGAACTGCATGGTGCCGCCGTCTCCGCCGAACGCGTCTCGCCCGGGACCGCGGCCCTCGCCCGCGAACGGATCGCGCCCCGGGGCCGCGTGCTCGCCCGTGTGAGGGTCGCGACCGGGGTGCTCGGCGGCGAAGGGGTCGCGTCCCTGGCCGGCGTGCTCGCCCGCGAACGGGTCACGCCCAGGACCGCCGGACGGCCAGGCGTCGGAGGCGGGCAGGAACTCGGGCCTGACCCGCATGCCGCCGTCCGGAGACCCCGACGTCGAGCCATCCCCGGACCGCTGGGGTGGAGTGGCCACGTCCCCGCTGTCGAAGGTACGTGTCTCGTCGGTCATCGAAGGCTCACTCCCGAGGCCGGTCTACGTGGCTACGCCAGATTCTCGCGCGGACCGCATACGAGCGCCGTAAACGTCCCGACGAATCTCTCCGATCGTATGCCCGCGACCGCCGTGGCGTGACCGGGGCGGCCCCTGACCGGCCCCTTGAGCACGTGCGGCTCAGTGAGCGGGTGGGCCGGAGGCCGCCTTCGGCCCCCGGAGACCCCCTCCGGGGCCCGGCTCCCGGCTCTTGTGCTCTGACCCGCCCGGCCCGGTGTCAGGGGCGCTGAGTGGGCGTCACGGCCCTTCCCGGCACAGGCTGGCCGGCCGGGGCGGTCGCCCGGTGCTGGTTGGCGAACATCTCGACCGGCGGGGCCGGCGGCCGGTTGTCCACGCCGCCGATCATGAACAGCGTGCCGAGGGCGACGGCCGCCGAGGCGACGCCGACCGCGACGTACCCGGCCCTGCGGCCGCCTCCCGGCCGGCCCGGCCCGGCGAAGCCGCCGCGGCGGCGCGGGCGGTTGTCGGCGGGAGCGCCGTTCAGCGAATAAGACGGAGTGGGAAAGGGACGGACGCGCGGCGGGAGCGGACCACCCGGCTCCGACATCCGCAGTAGGGACATGGTGAGGTCCGCCGGCACGGCCGGCGGCTCGACCGACTTCAGACGGCTCTTGAGCGCTCGCATGGAGTCGAGTTCGGCGCGGCAGTCGGCGCAGAACGTCAGATGTGCGAGCGCGCGCTCGCGCTCGGCGTGACCGAGTTCGCCGTCGATCAACGCCGAGGCGCGTTCTCCGAGATGGCTCATGCTCCCTCCCTGCTTACGGTCGGGGGGAGTTCGTCGCGACGGGGCGCGCGGTGCTCGAGCGCCTCGCGCAACTGGCTGCGACCGCGATGGATACGGCTGCGGACGGTGCCGAGCTTCACGCCGAGCGTCGCCGCGATCTCCTCATAGGACAGACCTTCGATGTCGCAGAGCACCACCGCCGCGCGGAACTCCGGCTGAAGCGAGTCGAGCGCCGCCTGGATGTCGGGTTCGAGCTGGGCGTCGTCGAACACCTGCGCCGGCGACGGCTCACGGCCGCGCAGGCGCTCGCCCGCGTCGTCGCCGAGCCCCTCGAAGCGGATGCGCTGCCTGCGCCGCGCCATGTCGAGGAAGAGGTTCGTCGTGATGCGGTGCAGCCAGCCTTCGAAGGTGCCCGGGGTGTAGCTGGACAGCGACCTGAAGACCCGGACGAAGACCTCCTGCGTGAGGTCTTCCGCGTCGTGGACGTTGCCGGTCAGCCGGTAGGCGAGGCGATAGACGCGCGCCGAATGAGCGCGGACGACCTCCTCCCACGTTGGAGGCGTCCAGCCTCCGTCGGGCAGCCGGGGGTCTCCCCCTGGCGACGCACTGTCGGGAGCATCGGCCTGGTGGTTGTCCTCCACCAGCACTCCTCTCTCCGGGACCACCGCTACAGCCATAGTGCCTGCTTTCGTCCCTTCCTGCGTACCCGGCGACCAATGAGGCCGAGCTGTGTTCTTCGAAGGCCTTGAACAAAGGTCGTTCAAAGCGTGCAACGTACCCGTTGTGGCGTGAGTTCCCGTTCGGCCCCGACTCCCCTAGGCTGCGACCAATACGTGCCACGGCGAAGGCGGGGAGGAGAGGCCGATGGCCCCGACGCCGACCAGTCCGGTGGAGGCCACGCTGGCCTACGCGGAGGAGTTCCATTCCGAAGACGAGGTGCTGCACGCCGCGAGACAGCGCGGCATGGAGGTGGGCGCCGTCCCCATCCTGCCCGGAGGCGGCGCCGCCCTGTGCTTCCTCGCCACGGCGATCAGCGCCAGAGCCGTGGTCGAGGTCGGCACCGGCTGCGGCGTCTCAGGGGTGTGGCTGCTGCGCGGCATGCGTCCCGACGGCACGCTGACCAGCGTCGACGTCGAGCCCGAGCACCAGAGGCTCGCGCGGCAGGCGTTGGCCGAGGCCGGGTTCTCCGGCAGCAGGGTGCGCCTCATCGGAGGACGCGCCCTCGACGTGCTGCCGCGGCTGGCCGACGGCGGCTACGACATGGTCTTCTGCGACGCCGCCAAGCAGGAGTACGGCGACTACCTGGCGGAGGCCGTGCGCCTGCTGCGGCTCGGCGGCATCGTGGCCTTCGACAACGCGCTGTGGCACAACAGGGTCGCCGACCCGGCGCAGCGCGACCCTGACACCGTCGCCATCCGCGAGCTGGGCAAGCTGATCAGGTCGGACGATCGGCTGCGGCCTTTGATGATGCCGCTGGGCGACGGCCTCCTGGCCGCCATCAAGATCGCCAACTGACCCGCGGCGTCACCGGCCCGGCGCGCGTCGCCGGGCCGGGGCGGCGCCGGGCGTACAGGCCGGCGGTGTCACCGGTCAGGCGTGGTGCGCGGTGAGCCAGTCGAGCAGCAGGCGCGCGCCGAAGCCCGTCGCCCCCTTGGTGAAGATGCCGTCGTCGGCGGTGGTGCGGGCCACGCCGGCGATGTCGAGGTGGGCCCAGCGACGCCCGCCGGCGAACTCGCGCAGGAACAGCGCCGCGGTGATGGAGCCGCCGCCGTACTTGTTCTCGGCGTCGATGTTGGACAGGTCGGCGACCGGCGAGTCGAGGGCGGCGCGGTACTCGTCGATGAGCGGCATCCGCCACAGCGCCTCTCCGGACCTGGAACCGGCCTCCAGCAGCTCCTTGGCCAGGTCGTCGGCGCTGGAGAACACCGCGCCGATGTCGCGCCCCAGGGCGACGCCGATGGCCCCGGTGAGCGTGGCGAGGTCGATGACGGTGTCGGGGTCCAGCACGTCGTCGGCGTAGGCGAGGGCGTCGGCGAGCACCAGCCTGCCCTCGGCGTCGGTGTTGAGCACCTCGACCGTCCGGCCGCCGTAGTGCGTGATCACGTCGCCGGGACGCTGGGCGCTGCCCGAGGGCATGTTCTCGGCGGCGGCGACCAGCCCGGTGACGCGCGCCCGCACGCCGAGCCGGCGCAGCGCCCCGAGGACGGCGATCACCACGGCGCCGCCCGCCATGTCGGTCTTCATGAACTTCATGCCCTCGGTCGGCTTGAGGGACAGGCCGCCGCTGTCGAAGGTGATGCCCTTGCCGACCAGCACGATGTGGTCGCCCGCCGGCTGCTCGGGCTCGTAGGAGAGCTGGATCAGCCGGGGCGGGCTGATCGACCCCTGGCCCACCGCGAGGATGCCGCCGAACCCGCCGCCGGCGAGGTCGTCCGGCTCCCACACCTTGATCGTGAGGCCCTCGCGCCCGGCCAGCTCGGCCGCGCGGGCGGCCAGCCAGGCGGGGTTCTTCTCCGAGGACGGCGTGTTGGCCAGGTCGCGGGTCAGCGCGGTGGCGCGGGCGATGACCTCGGCGCGCTCGACCACGGCGCGGGCCTGCTCGGGGCCCGACAGGCGGACCTCCTCGACCGCCTTCACGCGGCTCGCGCCGATGCGCATGGTGTAGGAGGCCAGCAGCGCCCCCTCGGTCAGGGCCGACCAGCCGGGCTCACCCACCCCGGCGGGCAGGGCGATGTCGATCGTCCGGCGCCCCCTGGCCCGCCGCGCCAGCGTGCCGCCGGCCTTGCGCAGGGCGCGCGGCCCGCCGTCGCCGATGCCGTACAGCAGGACCCGCCGCACCGCGTCGCCGTGCGGGACGGGGACCTCGATCACCTCGCCCGCTTCCCCCTTGGCCTCGTGGTGCGCGAGGAGGGCGGGGATCGGCACGGGTAGCTCCACCTGAGGGGTGAGTTCGCCTCCGAACGGCACGGCGAGCAGGTCGGTGTCCTGCGCGGGCGAATCGCCGAAGCTCAGCACGGTCTCGATGGGCATGGTGGCCTCCCCGGCCTGGAAGTGCGACAGCCCCGGCGTGGGGGTCTGGCCCGGCCGCCGGGGCCGTCAAGTCGCCTGTGTCAGTGGGTCGTATCAGGGGTATGTCAGCCGACGACGTTCTTCAGAGCGTCGCCAAGGGCTCTGGCCTCGTCCGGTGAGAGTTCGACGACGAGCCGGCCGCCACCCTCCAGAGGGACCCGCATGACAATGCCCCGTCCTTCCTTGGTGACCTCCAGCGGACCGTCGCCAGTCCGCGGCTTCATCGCCGCCATGCGTGTATCCCTTCCTGCCTCGGCCAGGCGATGCCGCGACGCGCCGTTCGGCGCGCGGCCGCCCGCCGCTTTCACGTCTTCTGTGACGTCCCATTATCCCGCCTCGCGAGCGCGCATGGGTAACGATCTCCTCCCAGAATGCGTTGTCGGGGGCCCTCGCGCCGATCAAACTGGTCCGTGTGAACGCCCGCGCCGCACTTTTCGACCTCTACGGAGACCACCTGCGCATCCGTGCCGGACGCGCGTCCGTGGCCGCCCTGGTGCGGCTGCTCGCCCCGCTCGACATCGCCGCGCCGGCGGTCCGCACGGCGATCTCGCGCATGGTGCGGCAAGACTGGCTCACCCCCGTCCGGCTGCCCCAGGGCCCGGGGTACGCGTTGACGCCCAAGTGCCTGCGCCGTCTGGACGAGGCCGCCGTGCGCATCTACCGCACCGGTTCCGCGCCCTGGTCGGGACGGTGGCACGTGCTGGTCTTCCAGCCGGTGCGCGAGCGGGCGAGGCG
The DNA here is from genome assembly GCF_042654065.1 of Sphaerisporangium dianthi. NCBI lineage: Bacteria > Bacillati > Actinomycetota > Actinomycetes > Streptosporangiales > Streptosporangiaceae > Sphaerisporangium > Sphaerisporangium dianthi. The sequence goes on from NZ_JBHSFP010000010.1 coordinate 95,773, forward strand.
CGAGCGGCTGCGCGCCGACCTGTCGTTCCTCGGCTACGCCCCCCTGTGCGAGGGCACGTGGATCGGGCCGCGCCCTTCTCCCGAGCTGGACGCCCTGCTGGAGGACGAGCGGGTGCGCGCCGACCGGTTCGAGAGCACCCTGGACGGCGACCCGCGCGAGATGGTCGCCCGCGCGTGGGATCTGCGCGCCATCGCACGGGCCTACGAAGAGTGGACGGGGCAGGCCGTCGACCTGGTCGGCGCCCTGCCGTGCGACGCCCCCGAAGATCAGGTCTTCGCGGCCCGTAGCAGACTGGTCCACGGATGGCGCAACTTCCTGTTCCGCGATCCGGGCCTTCCCGCAGAGCTCCTCCCGCCGGCCTGGCCAGGAGAGAAGGCGCGCGCCTACTTCGAGCGGGAGGCGGCCCGGCTGCTACCGGCGGCCGCGGCCTTCGTCGACCACAACCTGGACAAAGGAGTCCACTGATGGAGCAGCAGCCGGATCGGCCAGGCGGCGAGCACGTTCTCTACTCCGTGGAGCAGGGCGTCGCCACGATCACGCTGAACCGTCCCGACGCGATGAACGCCCTCACCATCGCGATGAAGGCGGCCCTGCTGGAGGCTCTCGAACGTGCCAGGGACGAGGCCGGGGCGCGCGCCGTGCTGATCACCGGCGCGGGGCGCGGCTTCTGCGCCGGCCAAGATCTGCGCGAGCACGCGGCGAACCTCGAGGCGGGGGTCGGCCTGGACAACACCGTCCGCGCCCACTACAACCCGATCATCTTGGCGGTCGCCGGCATGGGCAAGCCCGTGGTCGCCGCCGTGAACGGCTTCGCGGCCGGCGCGGGCGTCTCGCTGGCGCTCGTGTGCGACTTCCGGGTCGCGGCCGAGAACGCCCGTTTCGCGATGGCCTTCAGCAGCATCGCCCTGGCCCCCGACTCCGGAGCCTCCTGGACCCTTCCCCGCCTGGTCGGGGCGGCCAAGGCCCGCGAGCTGCTGATGCTCGGCGAACCCGTGGACGCCGCCTCGGCGCTGCGGCTCGGCATGGTGACCTCCGTCGTGCCGGAGCATGAGCTGGCGGCCTCCGCCCGCGACCTCGCCGTGCGGCTGGCGCAGGGCCCCACGCTCGCGTACGGGGCGATCAAGCAGGCCCTCGACTTCTCCGCCGCGCATCCCTTGGAGGACGCCCTCGAGGTGGAGGCCGACCTGCAGGACGCGTGCGCCAAGACCGAGGACCACCACAGCGCCACCCGCGCCTTCCTCGCCAAGCAGCGACCGGTCTTCGAGGGCCGCTGACGGCCGTGCGAGCCCGCCTCGTTCAGACGACGCGCTCGCGCACCCAGCAGCCGGCGAGGTGGTCGTTGACCAGGCCGATGGCCTGCATCAGCGCGTAGGCCGTGGTCGGGCCGACGAAGCGCAGGCCATGGCGCTTCAGCTCTTTGGCCAGGGCCTTGGACGCGGGCGTCGTCGCCGGCACGTCCGCGAGCGTCTTGGGCACGGGGGAGGACGGGTCGGCGTACCGCCAGACCAGCTCTGAGACGCCGCCGGGCAGCTCGGCGGCGGCGCGGGCGTTGGCGACGGCCGCCTCGATCTTGGCGCGGTTGCGGACGATGCCCGCGTCGGCCAGCAGCCGCTCGACGTCGGCCTCCCCGAACGCCGCGACCGCCTCGATGGAGAATCCCGCGAACGCCTTGCGGAAGTTCTCGCGCTTGCGCAGGATCGTCAGCCACGACAGGCCCGACTGGAACGCCTCCAGCGTCAGCCGCTCGAACACCCGGTCGTCGCCGTGGACCGGCCTGCCCCATTCGTCGTCGTGGTACAGGATGTAGTCGGGAGTGCTGGTCGCCCAGCCGCATCTGACGAGCTCAGGTTCCACAGGGGTCGAGGTTACCGGCTCGGACGGGGACCCGCCCGCAGGCGAGGGTCAAGCGCCCGCGATAGGCGAGGGTCAAGCGCCCGCGATGCCGCCACGGGAGTCCCGCGTCTCCGAACGGTCGTCGCCCGCCGCCGGACCGCCGTTGGACGCCGCGTGCCTGCCGGACGGGGCGTCCTCCTCCCCGGCCGGGAGCGACTCCTCCGGGGTGTCCACGGAAGCCGAGGGCTCGTCTGCAGCGCTCCTCCCCCGGTCCGAAATCGTCTCGGAGGGCGCGGGAGGCTCGTGCGCGGCGCGGGTCCCGAGACCCGAGATCGTCTCAGAGGGTGCGGGAGGCTCGTGCGCGGGGCCGGTTCCAAGACCTGAGACCCCCTCGGAGGCCGCCGAGGGCTCGTGCGGAGGGCGGCTGGCGCCCAGACCCGAGAACCTGGCCGGCGGCGGGAACTCCTCCGGCATCGCGAGGGGCTCGGACGCGGACCCCGCGACGGTGTCCCACCGCGAGAACTTTCCCGGCCCTGTCAGCGTCTCGGACTCGGAGAGAGGGTGCGGCGCCGCGGCCAGCCCCATGCCCGTGCGGGACGGCTCGGTCTCGCCCGCCGCGTAGGGCGGCCGCGTCTGCGCCTCCTGGCGGGCCTGGACGCGCCCGGACAGCAGTTCGGCGACGCGCTGCTCCAGCACGGCGATGTGGGTGTCGCGCTCGCTGATGGCCATCGCGGCACGCTGCAGCGTCTCGTCGACCGTCTGGGTGTGGTACCCGACGAGGCTCACCGGGAGCCGCATCGCCATGAAGTCGACGGCCGTGAGCTCGCGCGGATAGGGCAGGTCCAGGGGCGGGACGTCGGGAGCGAACTCCGTGAGCTCTCCGCCGCGCCCTTGCGAGACCACCACCACGCAGTAGAGGACGGCGATCGCGGCGACAGCGAGTAGGACCAGCACATACGAATCGTGCCACATCGACGCCTTTGAGCGCGCCTTGATCGGCGTGTGGCAGCATCGGTCCTATGACGCCCGTTCTCGTGACCGGCCCGGACACGCCGCTCGACGCCTCCTGGGTGGAGGCCCGCTCGGCCGCCGAGGTGGAACGGCACGCTCGCGCGGGGCGGACGGTCGTGGTGACGCTGACGGGGGACCTGACCTCCCAGCTCGCCGCGGCGGCGGTGTTCGCCTGGCTGGGGGCCCGCGTCTTCCGCACCGGCCATGAGGAGCAGGTGCGGCAGGCCCTCGACATGACCGAGTCGCTCGCCGGCAGGCGTCCCCCCGCGCTGGCCCGCCGCGGCCTCGCCTGACGCGCCGGCCCCCGTGAGAGGGCGTGCGGGCGCCCCCGCGGCCGCGACGCCGATGAGCGCTGGGCGAGGTCATGCACCGTCCGGCTCGCTGTGCGTCCTTGGCGTGGTCGGCGTGCTCGGCGTGCTCGGCGGCGCGGCGTCGAGGCGCTCGAACGGGCCTGGACCGTCGTACGGCTTCTGCGGGGCGCCGAGGTGGCGGACGCGGAGTTCGTCCATGAGCTCCTCGATGAACGCCGGGCCTCCATCGCGCATGAGCTGCTGCCGGCTCCGGAGCTCGTCGCCGCCGGGGCGCCAGTCGAGGCCCCAGTCGCCGAGGGCGTAGATGATCGGAAGAGTCCGGATGCCGGCTTCGGTGAGGCTGTAGCGAGCGCGCTGCCCCCGCGCCGCGGTGCCGCGGGTGAGGATCCCCGCGTCGACGAGCCGCACGAGGCGGTCGGCGAGGATGTTCGAGGCGATGCCCTCGATCGACCCGGTGAGCAGCACCCGGAAGTAGCGGCGGTCGCCGAAGATGACGTCCCGGAGCACGAGCAACGTCCAGCGATCTCCGAGCACCTCGACGGCGGCGGTGATCGAACACCCGGACCGTGGTTCCACATTTCCTCCTTGACAGGCATTTCGCCCTCCCTATAGTAGTTGCAGATCGCAAGCACTTGGGGAAAAGGGGAGCCGATGGGCCGCTTCGTCTATTCGATGCAGGTGTCCCTCGACCTGCGGATCGAGCAGGTTCCTGGGGACAACGGCGCCGGCGAGTGGCTGCGCATCAGCGAGGAACTGCACCGCGAGTGCAACGCGCGGACGCGGGCGCTCGCGCTGATGGTCCACGGCCGGGTCATCTACCAGACGATGGAGGAGTACTGGCCACGGGCGCCCGAGGACGCTTCGCTGCCGGACTACATGCGTGAGTACGGCGAGATCTGGACGGCCAAGCCCAAGGTGCTCGTCTCCCGTACGCGCCGCGACGCCGATCACAACACCCGGATCATCGGCGGAGACGACGCGATCGAGCGACTCGCCGCCCTGCGGGCCGGGACCGACGGCAGCATCAGTGTGGGCGGCGCGGCGCTCGCGACGCAGCTGCTCCGGGCGGGGCTTCTCGACGAGTTGATGCTCTGGACCCATCCGGCGATCCTCGGCTTCGGCAGGCCGCTGTTCGACGACTACGACATGCCGATCGAACTCGACCTGATCGAGCAGCGATCGTTCGAGCAGGGCGTCACGATGCATCACTACGCCATCGTGGACGCGAAGGAGGCGGGCCCGTGCTGAGGCAGGTCGCGGACGGCGTGCTGGTCCACCAGAGCGGGTTCTGCCAGAGCAACGCCGTCGTCGTCCAGGGCCGGGCCGGCGTGCTGCTCATCGACGCCGGGGTGACCGCCTCCGAGATGGCCTGCCTCGCGGACGACCTTCGCGAGTCGGGCCGGCCCGTCGTGGCGGGCTTCTCGACGCATCCGCATTGGGATCACCTGCTCTGGCACGCCCGGCTCGGCGCGGCGCCTCGCTACGGCACGGCCCGCTGCGCGGCCACCGTCCGAGATCGGCTGTCGGACCCGCAGGGGAAGGCCCGGGTCGCCTCGACGTTGCCGCCGGAGATCGCCGGGCGGGTACCGCTGGACCTTCTCGGCGTCATCACCGGCGTGCCCGCCGGGACGGCGCACGTTCCATGGGATGGCCCTCACGTCCGGATCGTCGAGCACCGAGCGCATGCCCCGGGCCACGCGGCGCTGTTGATCGAGGAACGCGGGGTTCTCGTCGCCGGCGACATGCTGTCCGATGCGCTGATTCCGATGCTCGACGTGAACGGCGCCGCGGACCCGATCGAGGACCACCTCGCCGCGCTCCGGCTGATCGAGGGCGTGGCGGGCGATGTCGACGTCGTCGTCCCTGGCCACGGGTCCGTCGGCGGAGCCGATCAGGTACGCGCACGGATCGACCAGGATCGGGCGTACGTGCACGCCTTGCGCGACGGCCACGATCTCGCCGACCCGCGGGTCGGCCCCTCCGCCGAGCCCGGCTGGGAGTGGGTGGCCGGCATGCACGAAGGGCAACTCCAGCGCCTCGCCCGGAGAAGCGAGCGCGACGTGACGCCCGGCTGACTAGCCGGTGGCGGACTCGCCGAGTTCGTCGGGGTGAGGGCTGAGCGGCCGGGCGGGCTTCTCCAGGTGTTCGACGGCTTCGCTCACCGTCGTGGTCCAGGAGATGGCGTCGAAGACGTTCGGGCGGGTGAAGCCCTGCTCGTACATGCCGTCGACGAGCCGGCGCAGCGGTTCGTACAGGCCCCACGGGTCCAGGATGACCAATGGCTTGTCGTGCAGGCCGAGCACGCGCGAGGTCCAGATCTCGAAGAGCTCCTCCAGCGTGCCGATGCCGCCGGGCAGGACGAGGAACGCGTCCGAGCGCGCGTCCATGATGCCCTTGCGCTCTCGCATGTCGGCCGTGATGATCAGCTCGTCCGAGTCGGTGTCGGCGATCTCCAGGTCCACCAGCGCCTGGGGCATCACGCCGACCGTGCGCCCGCCTGCCCGCCGGGCGGCCCGGGTGAGCGCGCCCATGCAGGAGACCACCGCGCCGCCGCTGACGAGCGTGTGTCCCCGCCGGGCCACCTCGGCGCCCACCTCGTCGGCCAGGTCCAGGTACTTCTGGTCGATCTTCTGACTGGACGCGCAGAACACGCAAATCGCCATCGCCACGGCGGTAACCCTACACAGCCCGCCCTCTCACGGCCGAGGCCTCCGGCGCGGCGGGAATCCGCGGCACCGGAGGCCTCTTTCCGCAGGTGGAGATGGTGCGTCAGCAGGTGGAGTTGGTCTGGGTGAGCAGGCCCAGGCGCCAAGGCAGGGAGTTGTAGTCGCCGCCGGCGTTGGGGTCCATGCCCTGGTACAGGTATTGCATGTTGCACGGACTGATGGTCAGGGTCTGGTCGGTCATGGTGCGGACCATCTCGCCGTGGCTGATGTCACGGGTCCAGGCCGAGCCGCTGAAGGTGACGTTGTTGGCCCGGGCGAAGGGGTTGCTCTCAGTGGCGGCGTGCTGGGTCCAGGACCCGGCGATGCCGCTGGAGGTCCAGGAGCGGAACCAGCGCCGGCCGTCGGAGCCGATCGCCTCGATGATCAGCAGATACTGGTCGGTTCCCTGCACCTTGTAGACGTTGCTGGCCTCCCAGAGGTTGTTCTTGTTGGAGTCCTGCATCGCGATCACGGTGTTGGTGAACCCGTTGGGGAACTGCGCCAGCGTGGTCTGCGAGCGGTACAGATGCCCGTTGTCGTCGGAGGAGAACAGGTAGCAGTTGGCGCTGTCGCAGATCACCCACATGTCGACCCAGTAGCCGTTGCCGATGTTCTGCTGGATGATGCTGGGCATGCTGGAGTAGAAGTTCTTCGGTGCGCTCCACCCGTTGGGGTTGCTGATATCGGGGTTGGTGGAGTACGAGGCGTTGCCGGTCTGGTAGACGAGGTACCACAGGTTCTGCGGCGCGAAGTAGAACACCTCGGGCGCGGCCCGGTAACCGGTGCCGATCGGGCTGCGGTCCAGGTAGTAGTGCGTCGCCGAGGAGGCCTGCGACCAGTCGGTGAAGCTCAGGTACACCATGTTGTAGCCGCCGGAGTTCGCGATGCTGGCGAACACGTGGTACTTGCCGCCCGAGTACACCACCGTCGGGTCCTTGATCCCCGCGACGTTGTGCGACGAGTCCGACTTCGGCGAGATCAGCTGACTGCTGGAGCTCCACCGCAGACTCGAAGGCAGCGAACCACCAGGCGTGGGGGTCGGAGTCGGCGTCGGAGTCGGCGTCGGAGTCGGCGTGGGGGTCGGAGTCGGCGTGGGGGTCGGAGTCGGCGTCGGCGTCGGGGTCGGAGTCGGCGTCGGGGTGGGAGTCGGCGTGGGGGTGGGGCCACCGTTGCCGTTGCAGGTGGCGGTGGGGGTGGCGGCGGTGCCGTTGGCGGTGAAGCCGAAGGTGGTGGAGCCGTTCGCCGCGATGGAGCCGTTGTAGTCGGCGTTGCGGACGGTCACGTTGGAGCCGGACACGGTGTGCACGCCGTTCCACAGGCTGCTGATGCTCTGCCCGCCGGGCCAGGTCCATCGCACGGTCCAGCCGTTGACCGGGGCGTTGCCCGCGCGGACCGTCACCGTCGACTGGAACCCGCCCGGCCAGCTGTTGGTCGTCTCGATCGTCGCCGAACAGTTCCCCGTATCCGGGGTCGGGGTGGGAGTGGGTGTCGGCGTCGGGGTCGGCGTCGGCGTGGGAGTCGGGGTGGGCGTGGGAGTCGGGGTGGGCGTGGGAGTCGGGGTGGGAGTCGGGGTCGGCGTCGGCGTGGGAGTCGGCGTCGGGGTAGGCGTCGGGCTGGGCGGGGCGTTGTTCAGCGCGTTGAGGACGGCGTCGTAGGCGGGCTTCTTGTTGCTGCCGCTGAACAGCAGCGGGGTGTCGCCCGAGCGCCAGGAGTCCTGGTCGCGGACGCCCCACACGGTGATGCCGGCGCAGCGTGGCACCGCCAGGCAGTCGTTGACGATGTTGGCGTAGGTGGTGGCCGAGGCGCCCTGGACGTCGAGTTCGGTGATCTGCACGTCGACGCCGAGCGCGGCGAAGCTGGAGATCGTGGTGCGGTAGTTGGCGTTGTAGGCGCTGCCGCTGTTGAAGTGGGACTGCAGGCCGACGCAGTCGATGGGCACGCCGCGCTGCTTGAAGTCGCGGACCATGTTGTAGACGCCCTGGGTCTTGGCCCAGGTCCAGTTGTCGATGTTGTAGTCGTTGTAGCAGAGCTTGGCGGCGGGGTCGGCGGCGCGGGCGGTGCGGAAGGCGACCTCGATCCAGTCGTTGCCGGTGCGCTGCAGGTTGGAGTCGCGCCGGCCGCCGGAGTTGCCGTCGGCGAACGCCTCGTTGACGACGTCCCAGGCGTAGATCTTGCCCTTGTAGTGGCCCATCACGCCGTTGATGTGGTTGATCATCGCCTGACGCAGGTTGCTGCCCGACATCGACTGCATCCATCCAGGCTGCTGGCCGTGCCAGGCCAGCGTGTGCCCGCGCACGCGCTTGCCGTTCTGCACCGCCCAGTTGTAGACCCGGTCACCACTGCTGAAGTTGAACTGGTTCTGGTTGGGCTCGGTGGCGTCGATCTTCATCTCGTTCTCGGCCGTCACCATGTTGAACTCACGGTTCGCGATCGTGGTGTACGCCGAGTCACCGAGCCTGCCCGAGGCGATCGCGGTGCCGAAGTAGCGGCCGCTCTGCGCCGCCGCCGCGCCGAGCGTGCTCGCAGCGGCACCGGCCTCGACCGGCACCGTCAGCGCCGTGGTCACACCGAGCACGCCAAGGGCGCCGGCGATCAGAGCCCGGCGAAGACCCGTGCGCGACCGCCTGGTTCCGGGCGGGGGTATGGCATTCGTGCCCATGCCTGAGCCTCCATAACTGAAATCACGGAAAAGCGAACACGGGGCACACCCCGCAGGATCGACGCCACGCCCCGTCACCCCGGGACGCACGCCACTAGGGCGTCATAGACGGCGGTCCCTGCCACACACCACCGTCCGGCGGCAGAGAGCACCGGGAACTCAGTGTGGAAATCTCCCGAAAACACGTCAAGGGCGCCGGAAATCATCTGGCACATCCGTACGGCCATAGACGCCTCGCACATGTTCCGACTTGCGCCCCAGCCTCCTGAACTCCCGGGCCGCCGTCACAATTGAGGCGGGAAATCGTGATGTAAGTTTCAGTGCCCCGCCTTAATCGAACAGGCGCCGCGCCTCTGGTAACCACCGTCTGGGGCGGGCGGGCGGAGGTGACCGCGCGCTTGATCGTGCGGAGGGCGAGCAGGTCGCGCCCGTTCGGCGTCCCTGGATCACTGGGCGCGCCGGGCCGCCGCCCACCAAGGCGATCAGGATGACGGTCGTCGTACGCACCAGCGCACTGATCGGCCTCGTCCGGCCGGTCGTGCAACGCCATTTCATCAAGGGGAGTGCTGATGGGCGGGATCAGCGGCTGACGCGCTCAAGAGAGCGAGAATGCACAAATTACGCAGGGCACGTCTGTGGTTCAGCGCGGTCGTCGGTACCGCGGTCACGCTGGTGACGATGGGACCATGACGACCGTCACCGCGCACGCGGCGACCGGCTGCGGTGTGAACTACACCGTCTCGTCGCAGTGGCCGGGCGGGTTCACCGCGAATGTCAACGTCGACAATCTGGGCGACCCCATCAACGGCTGGAAGCTCGCCTGGACCTTCCCGTCGGGCCGGCAGGTCGCCCAGGCGTGGAATTCGACGGTCACCTCCTCCGGAGCGCAGGTCACCGCGGCGAACGTGAGCTGGAACGCGACCATCGCCACCAACGCGACGGTCTCGTTCGGTTTCAACGCATGCTCCACCAGGTGCGGTCCCAGGGGTACAAGAGCATCCGCATCCCGATCACCTGGAGCAACCACCACGGCGCGGCGCCCGACCACACCATCGACTCCGCGTGGCTGAACCGCGTCCGCCAGGTCATCGACCGGTCTCTGGCCGAGGGCTTCTACGTGCCGATCAACCTGCACCACGACTCGTGGCAGTGGATCAACACCTACCCCGCCGACTCCACGACGGTGATGAACCGCTACACCGGCTCCACCACCTGACGATCACCGTGGCGGGCGCCGCGTCCGGAGGGCGCGGCGCCCGTCCCCTCAGGGGTTGGCGGCGAGGAACAGGTAGATGGCGCACAGAGCGAGGTGGACCGCAGCCTGCAACAGCGTGGCCCTGCCGGGCATGACGGTCAGGATGCCGACGCCGGCGGTGAGGGCGAGCAGCACGATCTGGGTTGCGCCCAGCCCGAGCAGCAGCGGGCCGCCCAGCCAGATGGAGGCGACCGTGATGGCGGGGATCGTCAGGCCGATGCTGGCCATGGCCGACCCCAGGGCGAGGTTGAGGCCGATCTGGGTGCGGCCCCGGCGGGCGTTGCGGGCCGCGGCGAGGGTCTCGGGGAGCAGGACGAGCAGGGCGATGACGACACCGACCACCGCCTGCGGCAGGCCCGCGGCGGTGACCGCGCGCTCGATCGTGCTGGATTCGACCTTGGCCAGGCCGACGACGCCGATCAGGGCCGCCAGGAGCAGGCCCAGGCTGATGAAGGCGCTCTTCAGCGAGGGGGTGGGGGCATGTTCCTCGTCGGCGCGCGGGCCGCCGCCGGTCCGCGCGGGCCGTTCACCTGGCGCGTGGACGGGGAGGAAATAGTCCCGGTGCCGGACGTTCTGCACGAACACGAACAGCGCGTACAGGGCCAGTGAGGCCACGGCGGCGAAGACGAGTTGCGGACCGGAGAATTCGGGGCCGGGCGTGCTGGTGGTGAAGGCGGGAAGGACGAGGCAGAGCGTCGCGAGGGTGATCACCGTGGCCAGCGCAGCGCCGGTGCCCTCGGGGTTGAACTCCGCCACGCGGTTGCGCAGCGCGCTGAGCAGGAGTGACAGCCCGACGATGCCGTTGCAGGTGATCATGACGGCGGCGAACACGGTGTCGCGGGCCAGCGAGGCGGCGGAGGAGCCGCCGGAGGTCATCAGGCTGATGATGAGCCCTACCTCGATGACGGTGACGGCCACCGCGAGGATGAGGGAGCCGAAGGGCTCGCCGACGCGGTGGGCCACCACCTCGGCGTGGTGGACGGCGGCCAGGACCGCGCCGGTCAGCAGGACCACCAGGAGAGCCTCGGCGATGACGGGCAGGTCGCGTCCCCACACCAGCGCCAGCACCAGCACCGCCAGGACGGGAACGGCGCCCGCGACCAGTCCGAGTGGCGAACGGCCGGCGGCCGGCGCCCGGACCGGGCTGTTCACGTGATCTCCGCCATCCGAAGCATCCGGAGGCCGGGACGGGTGCGGGGCGGGAAGCGAGCGGGTCTGTCCATCGCGTGCTCCGTACCCACAGGCTCGGCACTTAAGGGAATCGGACCCTTGCTCTTCGTCATCGCACGTCAATGACATCACCAGGTCGAGGTGCCCCGTACCGGGCCACACCGGCACGACCTGACTGCCCGGCGGCCGATCCGTCCACCCAGCTTGAGCATGTCGCAGGTGTTGCTGCGGCTCTCACAGGCGCCGTTCGCCTTAGTCACAAACCATGATAGTCATAATAGGTGATTAAATGAGGACGGCTGAGGTTCGGTGTCCACACCGGACCGCCGACGACTGGAGGACACGATGTCCGGCAACGAAGTGATCTCAGTGGTGGGCGCGACCGGCGCCCAGGGCGGCGCGGTCGCGCGGGCGCTCCTCGCCGACGGCGGCCACCGGGTTCGCGCGATCACCCGCAACGCCTCCTCGCCGAAGGCCAGGGAACTGGCGGACCTCGGCGCGGAGGTGGTCGAGGCGCACCTGGAGGACGAGGCCAGTCTCCGACGAGCGTTCGACGGGGCGTACGGCGCCTTCCTGGTGACCCCGTTCTGGGAGCACCTGTCGGCCGCCAAGGAACTCGCCGAGGTACGGAACCTGATCGCGGCGGCCACGGCGGCCCGCCTCAGGCACGTGGTCTGGTCGACGCTGGAGGACACCCGCGAGGTCGTCCCGGCCTCCGACGACCGGATGCCGACCCTCGACGAGGTCTACAAGGTGCCGCACTTCGATGTGAAGGGCGGCGAGGCCGACGCCCTGTTCGCCGAGTCCGGCCTTCCCACCACCTACATCCGGGTGTCGTTCTACTGGGACAACCTGCTCGACACACAGAAGCCGCAGCGGGACGCGGACGGCACTCTCGCCCTGCACCTTCCCGTGGGCGACACCCCGATCGCCGGGATCGCGGTGGAGGACATCGGCCAGATCGTGCTCGGCGTGTTCCGGCAGCCGGAGAAGACCATCGGGGCCGTGCTCGGCCTCGCCGGCGAGCACCTGACCGGCGAGCAGATCGCGGCCGCGCTCAGCACGGCGCTCGGCGAGCCGGTGGCCTACCGCCCGCCCACCCACGATCAGGTCCGCGGCCTGGGCTTCCCGGGAGCGGTCGAGATCGGCAACATGTTCCAGTACTACGCCGAGTTCCCGGAGTCGTACCTGGGACTGCGCGACGTCGACGTCGCCCGCTCGATCCACCCCGGGTGGACCAGTCTCGCCGATTTCCTGGCCAGGCACCGCGACCAGATCCGCGACGACCTGGGGGGCGAACGGTCAGAGCGCACGTGACAGCCGTAACCGCTCCCTCGCCGGCAACGTGCGCGGCCGGAACCGGGAGCCCAATTCGGCGATGAGCGTCAGTGGCGCCCAAATAATGAGACGCGTGTCCGAAACGTGACTTGACGGATCCATTTCCTACGCTAAACGTAATTACTACTTGCAGAGTAGGAAAAGCCGGGAAGGACATGTAGTGCGCTCACTCATCCTGCTCGGGTTGGTCGGCTTCGTCGCCCAGCTCGTCGACGGCAGCTTAGGAATGGCCTACGGCGTCACCTCGACGACGCTGCTGCTGGCGATCGGTACGAACGCCGCCGCCGCCTCGGCCACCGTGCACCTGGCCGAGATCGGCACCACGCTCGCGTCGGGCGTGTCCCATTGGCGGTTCGACAACATCGACTGGAGAGTCGTACTCAAGATCGGCATTCCGGGCGCCATCGGCGCCTTCGCCGGCGCGACGTTCCTGTCCAGCCTGTCGACCGAGGTGGCCGCGCCGGTCATGTCGATCATCCTGCTGGCGCTGGGCGTTTACGTCTTCGTCCGCTTCACCGCCTACGGCCTGCCCCGCGGCAACCTGGGCAAGCCGCTGCGCAAGCGCTTCCTCGCCCCCTTGGGGTTGGTCGCCGGATTCGTCGACGCCACAGGCGGCGGCGGCTGGGGCCCGGTCGGCACCCCCGCCATCCTGGCCAGCGGCCGCATCCCGCCGCGCAAGGTGATCGGTTCCATCGACGCCAGTGAGTTCCTGGTCGCCCTCGCCGCCAGCGCGGGCTTCTTCGTCGGCATCGGCTCGGAGAACATCGACTTCGCCTGGGTCGCCGTCCTGCTGCTGGGCGGCGTGATCGCGGCCCCGATCGCGGCCTGGCTGGTGCGGCACATCCCGCCGCGCATCCTGGGTTCCCTGGTGGGGGGTGTGATCATCCTGACCAACGTGCGCACCCTCCTGCGCAGCGACTGGATCGACGCCCCCGGCAACGTCCAGGCCATCGCCTACATCGTCATCGCCTTCCTCTGGGTCGCGGCCGTCGCCTACTCGTTGCGCGAGTACCGCCGCGACAAGGCCAACGAATCGGTCGAGGCGATCGAAGCAGAGCTGCGGGCCCGCACGGAGGAGGAGAAGATCTACACCTGATCGCGCTCTCGTGGCCATGGTCTGACGGCTGTTCCTCAGACCATGGCCACCGATCGTGGCCACCGATCGTGGCCGCGATCGACCGGCCGCGGAACCTCCGAGCCGTGGCCACACGCTATGACGAACGCGCCCGCGTCCTCCTCGGCACCGTCACCCTTGAGTCCCATCGACTTCGATGGGGACCTCGACGTCACCCCGGCCGGCCTCGTAAGCCTTTCCGCACGCCCTGCCCAGCCTCTCTAGCGCGCCTTTCCTCACCTTCGAGAGTGCCGCCTCTCTGTTGATCGCTTCCTCGGCCTGCCTCCGCGTCAGCAGGCCGAGTTCCGCGCGTTCGACCAAGCCCCGCTGTCCGATGGCATCGAATCGATTCGCCTACCGGTGGGAAGTCGGACGCGGGCTGGATGTTCCTGCCGCACGCGCTTCCCCATTCTCGATGTCGGTACCGCCTGGTCGATGTCGTGACACATCCCATGTATGAGGTATCCGACGCGGCCTGAAAGTTGCATAACGTTCGAGTTGGCGCGATGTCGCTCGGCTGCGATGGAACTGAATGGCCGAGGTGATCCCATCTCTGCGGAACTCTGCGCCTTGACAGGTGGGAGCCCGGACCTTATTTGTTGTCCGACCGTGCCGTCGAACCGATACGGCAATTCCATTACCAAGAGACGGCGTGCCCCCTTCAGGCCCTCGGTTCTCGCGGGCGGACCGCGACGCTTGAACGGCCGGCGGCGGCGCCTCCGGAGGGACGGCACGATCACCGCGGGTGTGACGGACGGACGCCGGGGCGCCACCGGATGGCGTCGCGGGCGGCGGCCGGATCAAGAAGTGCATCCACAAGGGACTCCCCCGAAAGGATCACGCATGAAACGGAACGATCTTCCTCATCGCGCCCGAAGGCCGATGAGCAAATGGCCGACCGTGGTGGCGGCCTTCCTGGTCGCGACGATCGGGGCGCAGCCGGCCGTGGCCGCACAGCGGCCCGCGGTGAAGCCGTCGGAGCCCGCCGCGACGGTCGCCGCCGCCGCTGGGGACATCGATGGATTCACCGCGGGCAATGCCGCGGTCGCTTCGGTCGATCTCGCCGGGACGTGGAGTTTCACTCCGGCGGGCCGGGCGACGACGTCGATCAAGGTGCCCGGCGGCGGCTGGTACAAGCAGGGCTTCACAGACGTGAACGAGGCTGTGTACTCGCGCACCGTCGTGATACCGGACTCGGGTCAGCCCCAGTCGACGTGGATCGAGTTCGGGGCGGTGAACCACCAGGCGACGCTGTCGGTCGACGGCCGGGTGGTGGCGACCCAGACGACGGCGTTCACCCCGTCGAAGTTCGATATCAGCAGCTACGCGGCGCCCGGCACCACACACACGATCAGTGTGCAGGTGAAGGGTCGCGGGGCGTTGAAGGCGGCCGACGGCAAGTACCTGGTTCCCGTGGCGGCCGACTGGTCCGAGGCGATACCGCAGGGGATCTTCCGGTCGGCGTACCTGCGGGCATATCCGGCGGTGTATGTCAGTGACGCGTTCGTCCGCACCTCGGTGGCGGACCGCACCCTCAGCTACGAGGTGTCGGTGACCAACTCCTCGGCCGCGACCAGAACGGTCACCCTGACCGGGTCGCTCGCGTCCGACGGCGCAGGCTCCTTCGACTACCCGCAGCTGCCACAGCGAACCGTGACGGTGGCGGCCCGTTCGACGGCGAAGGTCACGGTGGGTCCCGTTGCGTGGAACCTCGGCACCACCTCCTACTGGTGGCCCAATGTGCCGTACCGGCCCGGATACCGGGCCCAACTGCACCGCCTCGCGATACACGCCGCCGCTGACGACGGCCGCACCAGTGATGCCACGTACCGGTTCGGGTTCCGGGAGAGCACGCAGAACGGCGAGTACTACTACCTCAACGGCGTGCGAGTCAACTTCCGTGGCGACAGCCTGCAGGGCGCCGGCTACGACCGGGTCAACAACGGCGGGAAGGGCGACGCGTACGACACCCTGCCCGGCTTTCTGCCACCGTCGTCCGGCAACGGCGGCTGGCCCCAGGCGGTGGACAACTACCAGCGCCTCAACTACAACGTGGTACGCATCCACATGGAACCGGCCAGCCCGTACATGCTCGACGTGGCCGACGATATGGGCTTGATGATCATCGACGAGACCGCCATCCGCAGTGGCGCCCAGAACTTCGTGGCCGGACGCGACAACATGGTGGCCCACGCGCGTGCGCTGACCCTGCGGGACCGCAACCATCCGGCGGTGATCCGCTGGAGCCAGATCAACGAGCCCAGCTTCAACAACAACGACTCGCAGCAGTTCGAACAAGACCTGTACGCGGCGATGAACGGCAACGACGGCACCCGGCCGATCAGCATCGACGCCGCTCCGGGCGCCGACTCGGCCAGCCGGTATCCGAACATGAACTACCCGAACTTCGCGATCTTCGCGCACTACCTGGACGGCACCGGCCGGTACGGCGAGGCCCTGAATCGCGTCTCCGGGCGGCCGGACGGCGAAGGCGAGTACATCTGGCCCGCCTGCAGCACCAAGCAAGGCTTCACGTGGTTCGCCACGGCAACGCTTGCCAAGCGTGGCAAGGACGCCAGCGACCTGCGCCCGTACACGCTGCTGTCCGCCTGGGCCGGCGTGGTGCCCGGCGTGCGAACCACCGACTTCACCCCGGAGGAGGGCGGTCGCCCGGTCTACGGCGCGGACAACCTGACCGACCCGTGGAGCAACTCGCAGATCCAGCGCGTGCAGGCGGCGTTCAACCCGGTGGCAGCGGTCGACCTCCCGTACTGGTCCGCCTCCGGCGCCTCGGACTCCAGCGGCACCTTCCCGCTGCCGCAGGCCGTGCCCAGCTACGCCCCGAACGCCACGGTGACTCGCAACATCACCGTGTTCAACGACGACCTCACCGACACCTCGGTGAACTTCACCTGGACCGCCCGGCTCGACAACCCGACCGGCGCGGTCATCGCGTCCGGCAACACCAACCTGACCATCCCGCTCGGCTCGCGGGTCACCCAGCCGGTCACCTTCACCACCCCGGCGAGCGGCTCACGGGTCTACCTGGTACTGACGACCACCAAGTCGAATGCCACGACGTTCACCGACGCGATCGAGTACTTCAACCTCGGGTCCGGTCCGGGCGGCCCGATATCGGGCGCGGCCTACCGTATCGTCAACCGCAACAGCGGCAAGACGCTCGCCGTGGCCGGCGGCTCCACCGCCGACGGCGCCAAGGCCGTGCAGCAGTCCGGCTCCGCCGCGTGGACCGTCACCAGCGGTCAGGGCGGTGCGTACACCCTGCGCTACGTCCCCACCGGCAAGGCCCTCGACGTCAACGGCGGCAGTACGACCGAAGGGCTGCAACTGCAGCAGTGGACCGCCAACGGCGGCACCAACCAACTGTGGTACCTGCGGTCCACCGGCAACGGCTATTACACGATCGTCAGCTACAACAGCGGGCTGCTGGCAGACGTGTACGGTGCGTCGACCTCCGACGGCGCCCAGGTCGTGCAGTGGTCCGCCAACGGCGGCGCCAACCAGCAATGGCAGTTGATCCCGGCCTGAGACCACCTGGAGCGGCCCGGCCACGGCGGCCGGGCCGTACCCCACCCTGCGCCGTGCCGGATGAGGAAGCCGGTGGCGTGCCGCCACGAGTGAGCTCACGAAGCCGACCCGCCGGACGCGGCGGTTCTCACGGGAACCAGCACGGGACGCGGTGCGACACGCCGAAGAGCCGTCTGAGTCCGCGGGCGGCGGGTGGGTCAGGGTTCGTGGCGGGGGGCGGTGCGTTCGCGGTCGGAGTCGACGATGATGCGCACGGCCTCGTCGACGTCGTCGGTGACCCGGATGAGGTCCAGGTCACCGGCCGAGATCTTGCCGGTGGCGAGCAGGGTCTCGCGGATCCAGTCGAGCAGGCCGCCCCAGAAGGCGCTGCCCATCAGGATGACCGGGAACGAGGTCACCTTGCGCGTCTGCACCAGCGTGAGCGCCTCGAACAGCTCGTCCAGCGTGCCGAACCCCCCGGGCAGCGCGACGAACCCCACGGCGTACTTCACGAACATCGTCTTGCGCACGAAGAAGTAGCGGAACTCGATGCCGAGGTCGACGTAGTCGTTCAGCTTCTGCTCGAAGGGCAGCTCGATGCCGAGGCCCACCGAGATGCCGCCGGCGTGGCGCGCGCCTCTGTTGGCGGCCTCCATGATGCCGGGCCCGCCTCCGGTGATGACGGCGTACCCCGCCTCCGCCAGCGCCTTGCCGAGGGTCTCGCCCATGGCGTAGTCGGGGTCGTCGGGACGCGTGCGCGCGGAGCCGAACACGGTGACGGCGGGCGGCAGCTCGCCGAGCTGCCCGAAACCCTCGACGAACTCGGCCTGGATGCGCAGTACCCGCCAGGGGTCCATGTGCAGCCACTCGGTCGATCCGCGCTGGTCGAGCAGCCTTTCGTCGTAGGTGGAGTCGGGCAGGAACTTGCCCCGGACGAGAGACGGTCCCTGGCGGCGCTCCTCGCGTGATGCTCTGTTCATGCCGATCACGCTAACCGCCCCCGGGAGCGCGCAAGCCGTGCCGGATCGGGACGTCCGGCCGGAGCCGTAAAGAATCTTGAAAAATCTGCGCCGAGCAGCGGAACCGATTCTTCGCGAGGCCGCGTCTAAGAGCCGAGGGTGCTGCTCGGGACTGAAAGTGGCTTTCCCCGCCAAATGGCCGGCGAGGAAAGCCACTTTCTTTTGTGCCCCATGCCTCTCAGGCCACCGGCGCGCTCAGCCAGGCGGTCATCCTGCGCTCGCAGCCGGCGACCATCTCGAGCGAGACGTACTCCCCCTGCTGGTGGGCGAGGTTGGGGTCGCCGGGACCGTAGTTGACGGCCGGGACGCCGAGCGAGGAGAACAGCGAGACGTCGGTCCAGCCGAGTTTGGCCCGGGGAGTCCCTCCGATGGCGGCCACGAAGGCCGAGGCCACCGGGTGGGTCAGCCCGGGGCGCGCGCCGGGCGAGCCGTCGGTGAACCGCACCTCATACCCCTCGAAGACCTCACGCACGTGCTGCTGGGCCTCCTCCATCGAGCGGTCGGGGGCGAAGCGGTGGTTCACCGTCACCACGCACTCGTCGGGGATGACGTTGCCCGCCACGCCTCCGGTGATGCCGACGGCGTTCAGCCCTTCGTGGTAGGCCAGGCCGTCCACGACCGGCTCACGGGCCTGGTAGGCGTTCAGCCGGGCCAGGACGGCCTCCGCGCCGTGGACGGCGTTGACCCCGTACCAGGAGCGGGCGCTGTGGGACCGCCGGCCCCGGACGACGACCTGCGCCCGCAGGGTGCCCTGGCAGCCGCCCTCGATCTCTCCGCTCGTCGGCTCCATGAGCACGGCGAAGTCGCCCGCCAATAGTTCGGGACGGGTGCGGGCGAGCCGGCCGAGGCCGTTGCGCACCGCCTCGACCTCTTCGCAGTCGTAGAAGACGTACGTCACGTCCCTGACGGGCGCGGGCACCCCGGCGGCGAGCTTGAGCGCCACGGCGACGCCGCTCTTCATGTCCGAGGTGCCGCACCCGTAGAGAAGGTCGCCCTCGGCCCGCGACGGGAGGTTGCCCGCCAGCGGCACGGTGTCGATGTGCCCGGCGATCACCACCCGCTCGGCGCGGCCGAGCTCGGTGCGCGCGACCACGGCCTCTCCGTCGCGGACGACGGTCAGGTGCGGCAGCGGCCGCAGGGCCGCCTCGACGGCGTCCGCCAGGGTCTTCTCGTCACCGCTGACCGACTCGACGTCGACGAGCGCCGCGGTCAGCGCCCCGACGTCCCCGCCCAGGTCGAGCGGCGGCGCGTCAGGCATTGACGCCGTGCTGCCGCAGCACGTCGTTCAGCGCGGCCTTGTCGTGCCTCTGCCCTTCCTCGAGGCGCTTGAGCACAAGGACGCACGGCAGCCCGAAGGTGCCGCCGGGGAACTCCTTGGGACGCGTGCCGCCGACGGCGACGCACCAGTCGGGGATGCGTCCGCGGGAGAGCTCTTCGCCGGTCTCGACGTCGATGACCGGCATGGAGGCCGACAGGATGGTGCCGGCGCCGACGACGGCGCCCTTGCCGACCCGCGCGCCCTCGACGATCATCGAGCGGCTGCCGATCAGCGCCTCGTCCTCGATGACGACGGGGACGGCGTTCGGGGGCTCCAGCACCCCGCCGATGCCGACGCCGCCCGACAGGTGGACGTTACGGCCGATCTGGGCGCACGAGCCGACGGTGGCCCAGGTGTCCACCATGGTGCCGCTGTCGACATAGGCGCCGATATTGGTGTACGAGGGCATGAGCACGACGCCGGAGGCGAGGTAGGAGCCCCAGCGCGCGATCGCGCCCGGCACCACGCGGACGCCCTCGAGGGACGTCTTCAGCGGGATGCGGTCGTTGTGGTGGAAGTCGCCCACCTGGCTCCTGACCATGCCGAGGACGCGGAAGCTGAGCAGGATGGCGCGCTTGGCGCGCTCGTCCACGACCACCTCGTCTGTGGAGTGGTCGACGAAGGCGACACGCGCCTTGCCGGTGTCGAGCATGTCCACCGCGCCGACGATCACGCCGCGGGCGTCGCCGTCATCGGGCGACAGCTCGGCACGGCGTTCCCACAACTCGTCCACAGTGGCCGGCAACGGGCTTTCGAAGGTCTCGCTCATGCAAGGGAAGCTTAGTGCCGCACGCGGAACTCGGCGGGGCCGGTAGGTTCATGTCCGTGGCGCGGCGATTCTCACGGGCGGTCCTGACGATCCTAGGCATCGTCCTCGTGCTCGGCGTGGCCATATTCTTCGGGGTCTACTACCTGCTGAACAGGGCCAAGCCCCTCGCCATCGGCGAGCACTGCCAGGTGAAGACGCCGGTGGGCACGCTGGACCTCGAGATCGAGCAGGCACAGGTGGCGGCGACCATCGCGGCGGTCGCCGTCGACCGCCGGCTGCCCGAGCGGGCCGTGGAGATCGCGTACGTGACCGCCATCCAGGAGTCCAAGCTGCTGAACCTCCCCTTCGGCGACCGCGACTCCGTGGGGGTGTTCCAGCAGCGGCCCTCGCAGGGCTGGGGCACCGTCGAGCAGCTCCAGGACCCCGTCTACGCCACCCGCAAGTTCTTCTCGGCGCTCGTCAAGGTCAAGCGCTACCAGCGGCTGCCCCTGCACGAGGCGGCGCAGGCCGTGCAGCGGTCCGCCGACGGTTCGGCGTACGCCCAGCACGAGGAGGACGCCAAGATCCTCGCCGCGGCGTTCACCGGGCGGGCGCCCAAGGCCCTGCACTGCTGGTATCCCGCGCCCGACAAGCCGGCGCCCGTGCAGGCCGCCAAGGCGCGCAAGGACCTTTCCAGGGCCCTCGGCGTGGATCCTGGCCAGGACAACGGCATCAGCGCCCCGACCGGCCGCCGCGGCTGGCTGATCGCCTCCTGGTCGGTGGCCCACGCCCAGAAGTACGGGCTGCGCAAGGTGCGCTACTCCGGTGTCGCGTGGTCGTCGGCCGAGGGCCAGGACGGCTGGGTCACCGACGCCAAGGCGACCGCCAAGACCGTCGAGATCGCCTGAGGCTCGCGCGCGGGCCTCAGGCGGGGCGGCCCCGCGCGCAGGCCCCTCGCCGGGCGGCCTACAGCATGCGCTCCACGTTGATCGAGCCGGGGGCCAGCGGCTGGGCGTAGGCGGCGGTCCATGCCTGGCCCTGCACGCGGTTGAAGGTCAGCAGCCGCCCGTCGGCGGCGCGGTAGTCGGCGAAGTCGACCAGGCCGCGCTCGGGGTACCCGGTCGTGCCCTCGGTGCGGAAGGTGGCGATCCCTCGCTCGAGGGGGTGGAACTCCACCCCCTCCATGATCAACATGCTCTTGGCCGGCACCATGCCCTGGGTGGGGACCGGCGTCCAGAGGTAGACCTCCAGGTGCGACGGCTCGCCGGGGCCGGGCCCCTGGCGCTCCTCGACCGACAGCCACGAATAATGGCCCATGCCCTCTTCGAGCAGGTATTCGGTCCACTGGTCGCCCTGCCAGGACAGGTGCAGGGCGCCGAGCACGCGCGACCGCATGCCCTGGCGGTCGATGATGTCCCCGACCTTGATCGTGCGCGGGTCGAGGTAGTCGGGGTTCAGGATGACCGGGCGGGCCAGCGCAGGGTGCGGCGAAGTCGGCTCGGGTGCCGGCTCAGGGGGTCGGGGAGCCGGTCGAGCCGTCTTTTTCGGCCGCCGCGTGCCAAGGAAGGCGCCCAGCACGACGACGAAGATGGCTGCGCTCACTGCGAGCACGACCGCAACGGTCATGCCGCGGGATCCTACTGGAGGCGGAGCACCGCCGCATTGATCCGTTCGTCACTCGCCGTCATGGCGATACGGATATGCGACGCGCCCGCCTGCCCATAAAAGTCGCCCGGTGCGACCAAAATGCCGATTTTAGCTAGGGCGTCTACCTGATCCCAGCAATTCCGGTCATCGGTCGCCCACAAATACAGACCGGCCGTGGAATGCTCGACGCGCCAGCCGGCCTTCTCGAGCGCCGGCCGCAGCAGGGCGCGCCGGGCTCCGTACAGCTCGCGCTGGTCGGCGGCGTGCCGGTCGTCGTCGAGCGCGGCGGCCATGGCGGCCTGGACCGGCGCCGGCATGATCATGCCGGCGTGCTTGCGCACCTCCAGCAGCCGCTTGACCAGCGCGGGATCGCCCGTGACGAACGCCGCCCGGTAACCGGCCAGGTTGGACCGCTTGGACAGCGAGTGCACCGCGAGCAGGCCTTCGTGGGAGCCGCCGCAGACGTCGGGATGCAAGATCGAGACCGGCTGCTCCTCCCAGCCGAGCTCGATGTAGCACTCGTCGGAGGCGACGACCGAGCCCCGCTCGCGCGCCCACGCGACGACCTTGCGCAGGTGCTCGGCGGGCAGCACGCGGCCCGTCGGGTTCGACGGGGAGTTCACCCAGACCAGCGGCGCCCGCTCGGGGCCGAGCCCGAGCAGCCCGTCGCTCGCGTGCGGCGTCGCGCCGGCGATGCGCGCGCCGACGTCGTAGGTGGGGTAGGCCAGGGAAGGGATGACCACGCGGTCGCCGGGCCCCACGCCGAGCAGGGTGGGCAGCCAGGCGACCAGTTCCTTGGAACCGATCGTCGGCAGCACGTCGGCGGGGTCGACCGTGACGCCGTGCCGGCGGGCCAGCCAGCCGGCGGCGGAGGCGCGCAGCCGCTCGGTGCCATGGGTGAGGGGGTAGCCAGGGCTGTCGGCCGCGCCCGCGAGCGCCTCGCGCGCCACCGCGGGCACCGGGTCGACGGGCGTGCCGACCGACAGGTCGACGATGCCGCCCGGGTGGGCGAGCGCCCGCTCCTTGTACGGCACCAGCCGGTCCCACGGGAAGTCAGGCAGCCCGATCACCGATTACCCCCAAGGTCGATCGTGGATGTCGATGGGCACGGCGACGTCAGGCGCCGCGACCGGACGGTCGCGGCACCCGGCGGCGCCTCTCGACGACGTGCGAAGGTCAGTGCTCGTCGGCCTGCGGCGGGAGGGCGGCCACGATCGGGTGATCACGGGTGATCTTGCCGACCTTGGACGCACCGCCGGGCGACCCGAGCTCGTCGAAGAACTCGACGTTGGCCTTGTAGAAGTCCTTCCACTGGTCGGGCGTGTCGTCCTCGTAGAAGATCGCCTCGACCGGGCAGACCGGCTCGCACGCGCCGCAGTCCACACACTCGTCTGGGTGGATGTAGAGCATGCGGTTGCCCTCGTAGATGCAATCGACGGGGCATTCTTCGATGCACGCCTTGTCCAGCACATCAACGCAAGGCTGCGCGATGACGTAGGTCACCTCGGGCTCCTTCTTCTCCGCGCCTTCGCACGACTCGACCGCGGGTTGCTAGACCTAGTATTGCCGTGCCGACCACATGTCTGAAACGGGAGGGGGGCGAAGCGTGTGACACCGCACTTTGGCGGAAGGTTGACGATCGCCATCTCGCCCGCCGACGTGGGCCGCCGCGTCACCGTGCGGCGCGCCGGCACAGACGGCTTCCGCGACGCCGTGGGCGTCCTCGAGTCCTGGCAGGACGGCCTGCTCCACGTGCGCAAGCGCGACGGCACGCTCGTCGGCATCCGCGAGGAGACCGTCGTCGCGGCCAGAGTCGTCGCCGAACGCTGACCTCCCGGCCGCACGCCGACGCCGATCCTCAGTCCGTATCCCCTGCGCCGAGCCCAGGACGCCGGCGCCGATCCTCGGACCGGTCGCCAGTGCCGGGCCCGCGGGCCGTCTGCCAATGCTGGCCCAAACTTCCGCGTGCCTCCTCGACGCGGGAGGATATGACGCTGAGTATTCGTTTCGTGACATCACGTGCGGCAGTCGCAGCAGCAGCACTCCTTGCCACCGCCGTGGCCGGGTGCTCCTCCACGACGACCAAGGACACCAAGCAGCCTCCGGTCAACCCCAGGGCGGCCAGCCTGGCCCAGGGGTTCGGCACGATGGACCGCCTCGTCGAGGCGGCGCGCAAGGAAGGCTCGTTGAACCTGGTCGGCATCCCCCGCGACTGGGTGAACTACGGCGCCGTCATCGACCGCTTCACCGGCGAGTACGGGGTGCGGATCAACGTCCTGGAACCCGGCGCGAGCAGCCAGCGGGAGATCGACGTGGCGAAGTCCGCCACCGCGCCCGCACAGGTGCCGGACGTCTTCGACCTGGGCGTCGACGTCGCGGTGGCGAACGCTCAGCGCTTCGCCTCCTACAAGGTGACCTCCTGGCAGGACATCCCCGACACCGTCAAGGATCTCAAGGGCCAGTGGTACGCGGGGTACGGCGGCTACATGTCCATCGGGTACGACCCTCGCAAGGTGCCCGCCCCCCGGACGTTCGCCGACCTGGCCAAGCCGGGGTACGCCGTGGCGCTGCCCGGCGACCCGCTCCAGACGGCGGCGGCCTTCTACGGCGTCATGGCGGCGTCGCTGCAGAGCGGCCGGCCGAACGCCGAGCGCGGGCTCGCCCTGTTCACCCAGCTCAAGAAGACGGGCCGCTTCAGCCTGCCCTCCCAGGCCAACACGCTGGTCGACTGGGACTACGTCAACGCCGCCAAGGCCGCGAAGACCGCCGGGGACGACAAGCCCGCCTGGAAGGCAGTGGTGCCCGCCGACGCGGCGCTCGCCTCCTACTACGTGCAGGCGATCAACAAGAAGGCCCCGCACCCGGCCGCCGCGCGCCTGTGGGAGGAGTTCCTCTACAGCGACGAGGTCCAGAACCTCTTCCTCAAGGGCTTCGCCCGGCCGGCGCGCATGGAGGCCCTGGAGATGTCCGGCAGGCTCGACAGGCAGGCGGCGGCCAGGCTTCCGGCCGTCCCCCGCACCCCCGTCCTGCTCACCATCCCGCAGACCGACGAGGGCAAGATCTACCTCAAGACCAACTGGCCCCGGTCGATGAGCTGAGGCCCGGCCGATGACCGAGCCCCGCCGATCGACCGAGGCCCGCCTGATCGACTGAGGCCCGCCTGATCGGCCTGGGCCCGGCTGATCGGCTGAGCCCGGCCGGTCGGCTGAGTTCACCGGGGGCCAAGCTTTCGGACAGATGTGTCGCAAGGACATCAAGGCTCTAAAGTGTCTGTACTTACGGACACACGGGGAAGCGATGTCTGGGAATGCGAGCTGATGGCCTTGCGACACGAAACGCCGAGCTTGATGCGGTGGAACGCTCGCGCCTATGACAGCTCGTTCGGCTACGTCTCGGCGCAGGGGGCGCCGCTGATCGAGCTGCTCGACCCACGGCCGGGCGAGCGCATCCTCGACCTCGGCTGCGGCACGGGAGTGCTCACCGCCGACATCGCGGCCCTGGGCACCACCGTGCTCGGCCTCGACGGATCCGCCACCATGATCGAGGTGGCCCGCGCCCACCATCCCGGGCTCGACTTCAGGGTCGGCGACGGGGCCGACTTCGGCGTCCCGACGCCGTACGACGCGGTGTTCTCCAACGCCGCCCTCCACTGGATGGGCCGCGACCCCGACGCGGTGATCCACTGCGTGCGCTCGGCCCTCACCCCCGGCGGCCGTTTCGTCGCCGAGATGGGCGGCGCCGGCAACTGCGCCGCGCTCACCTCCGCGATGCTGACCGCCTGGCGCGAGCACGGGCTGCCGGAACCCGAGCTGCCGTGGTACTTCCCCTCCCCGGCCGAGTACGCGCTCCGTCTGGAGAAGGGCGGGTTCACCGTCCGCCTGCTGGAGTACTTCGACCGGCCGACGCCGCTCGACGAGTGCCCGGGCGGCGCCGCCGACTGGGTGCGCATGTTCGCCGGGTCCCTGCTCGACGCGGTGCCGCCCCCCACCGTGGAGCCGTTGCTCCGCAGGGTGAACGAACTGGCGGCACCCGCGTTGCGCCGTGAATCGGGGTGGATGGCCGACTACGTGAGGCTGCGATTCGCGGCTGTGCGAGCCTAACGGCCGTCTACGATCGCGCGGTTTGCCAGACTATGGTCTGGTCATTGGAATCACCGGAGAGGGAACGGGATGAACTTCTGCCTGAGTGATCTCGTGCCTCCGCTTCGCTGGAGTGACGCGACCGGGTTCGCGCAGTTGCGGGACGCGCCCGGCCTGCCGGACGCGTGGTGGCGTTCCGTGCCGCTCAGCCGGGTCTTCGCCGTGCTCGGCCCCGAGGCGCTCGGTGAGCTCATCACCGAGCTGGCGACCGAACACTGGCCGGCCGCCTCCGTCGGCGACATCCTGCCCGCGCTGCACGTCATGGACCCCGAAGAGGCCGACGAGCCGCAGGTGTCGATCGCGCTGGACCGCGTCGGCTCCTACACCGGCCTGCTGGCGCTGACCGGCCGCGAGCTCGCCGACCAGCCGTTCATCCGGGCGCGGCCGGTGCTGAACGCGCTGTTCACAGCGGTGTTCGCACGGCTGGCGCCGGCCGGCGACCAGAACGCCGACGCCTCCGCCGGGGGCTCCCGCCGCGGCGCCGAGAACGGCGCCGCCAATGGCCGCTCCGCGGCCTCCGCGGCCGCGGCGAAGTCCGCCACGCCGGCCGCCGCTTCCGCCTCGATTCCCGCGCAGGCGCAGGTCGCCGCGCCGAGCGCCGCCCTTTCGGGGCCGGACGCCGCGGCGCCGGGCAGCGCGCCCTCCGCGCCGCGGGCCGAGCCGCTTCCCGTGCGGCCACCCGCGCCGCCGCTGCCCAAGAGGCGCTCCAACCGCATCGACGCCGGCGACCCTCTCGGTCTGGCCGCGGCGCGCATGGCCGAGGCGGCCCTGCAGCAGCGGGCGGCCGGCGGCCCCCGTCCCTCGATGTTCACCCCGCCGGTCCGCGGTGAGCGGCCCCCGCCCGCCCCCGAGGGGCTGGTGCCCGAGCTTCCCTCGCGGGCCAGACCCGAGCTTCCCTCGCGGGCCAATCCTGAGCTTCCCTCGCGGGCCAATCCGGCGCAGGTTCCCTCCCGGTTCAACGAGGCCCCGTCCTTCGGCCTGCCCGAGCCCGGGCTGCCGCCGGGGCCGCGGCCCTTCGTCCCCGAGCCTGAACCTTTCAACGCCGACCCCCTCGGCCCTAACGCCGACCCCCTCGGCCCGGACGCGGGGCTCCTGGGCCGCGACACGGGCCCGTTCGGCGTCGGACCGCGTCCGGCCGAGCACGGCCTTCAGTCCGACTCCGCCGCCGCACCGGCCGTCCCCGGGGCTCCCGCCGCCCCGGCGGCTCCGGGCGCCTCCGAGGCCCCGCAGGCGGGCGAGCGGCCCGAGGCGCCCGGCCGTCCCCAGGAGGACGACGCCGCCGAGGCCGGTGACGGGCCGCAGGCGCACGAGAGCGGCGACACCGGCCCGGCGACGGGTTCGGGCACCGACGAGTTCAGCGCGGGCCGCACCGAGATCGACGTCGCGGCGCTCATCGACGCGGCCTTCGCCGACCTGGACGACAAGACGTGGGCGGTGGCGCAGAACCACGTGTTCACCGACACTCCGGCCGCCCCAGAGGAACTGGCCAAGCTGTTCGCCGTGCCGCCGGAGGACATCGTCGTCCTGGAGGAGGAGCTGCGCGCGCGGCTGGCCGGCTGGCTGGACAGCGACGAGGCGGCGCCCTACACCCAGCACCTGGAGAAGCTCCCCGGCACCCTGGGCGTCGCCGCGCCCAAGTCGCGCCTGATGGAGGCCGCCGAGTGGCACACCAGGGAGTTGCGCTCGCTCGACGTCCCCGCCTGGCAGTTCGTGCTCGCCACCCTTCCCGGCTACACCGTCCAGGACGACTGGCTGGTCGCCGGGGACATCGCCGACCTGCGCGAGCGGACCTGCGGCCTGATACTGGACGCCGACCGGCCTCCGACGGTGGCCCGCGCGCTGGAGCTGGTCTCGACCCTGGGCATCCACCCCGAGGTCGCCAAAGAGTGGCTGGAGAACGTCCCGCAGCTGCGCATCCAGAGCACCAAGAACCCCGGCCAGAAGTCCGGCGCCGACTCCACGGCGGCCGACGAGCGGCCGGCCGAGCCGGACGGTTCCACGGCGGCCGGCAGGCTCAAAGACGTGTCCATGACCCGCAAGTGCTTCAAGCATCCCGACGGCCTCTGGTGGCTGCGGGTGGACGTCGTCCCCGAGCAGCTCACCGGCGGCGAGTGCCCGTTGCCGAGCGGCTTCGCCGCCTACCTCGGCATGAACCCCGGAGACAGCCACACGGTGGCCGGCGCCGCGGGAGACGTCACGCTGAGCTGGCAGGCCCGGCCGGTCATCGAGTCGCTCGGGCCCCTGCTGCAAGAGATGGGCGCACAACCGGGGTCCCACCTGTTCCTGACCGTCGCCGAGGAGGACAAGGTCCTGCGGGCCCGGCTGGTGCCCGCGGCGGCCGCCGACCTGGACAACAACACGACGGCGCTGCGGCTGGCCGGCCACACCACCAAGGGCAAGGCCGAGTCGCTGGAGGAGACGATCCGGGTGCTGGCCACCCGCGTCGGCATGACGGGGCCCGTGGGGCTCCCCGACCTGATGAACCGGCTACGCGAGCGCGGGGACCGCGATCTGCTGTCCCTGATGGTCTGACGGGAGCCGAATGCCCCGGCTCGCGATCACCCCCGAGGTCCCCCGGGACCTGGACGCGCTGGCCCAGCCCGTGCGCCGGGACGCGGTGATCGCCATGCGCCGATTCCTGCGGAACACCACGTCGGCCCCCCACCCCGAGCGGGTGCGCAACACGCGCGACCCGCGGGTGGCGACGCTGCGGCTCGCCGACCACTGCCGCGGGGTGGTGGTGCGCCAGCGGGACGTGTACTGGATGGTGGCGGTGCTGCCGGACGCCGAGGCGTGGTCGTACGCCCAACGGCACCGTTTCGCGGTCAACGCCGCCATCGGGGTCGCCGAGGTGTGGAACGCCGAGGCGCTCGAACGGGTCGAGCCGGCGCTGCGCCGGTCGGCGGAGTCCACCGGCGAACGCCTGTTCGCGCACGTCTGCGACACCGATCTTCTCGGACTCGGCGTCGACGCCCAGCTCATCCCGCTGTTGCGCCTGATCACGACGGACGCCAACCTCGACGCCCTGGAACCGCTGCTGCCCGAGAGCCAGTTCGCCCCGCTGTGGGTGCTCGGCCAGGGAGGGTCGGTCGCCGAGGCGTGGCGGGCGCTGGACGCGCAGACGGCCGTGCCGCTGAACGGGGCCGCCGTGGACGTCGCCGACCTGCCCGCCGCGCTGGAACGCACGCCCGACCGCGCGGTCTTCGTGCCCGACCCGGCCGCGCTCGACCGGGCCCTCGCCGTCCCGCTCTGGTGCACCTTCCTCTACCCCACGCAGTACCGGCTCTCCCACCAGGACGAGTTCGAGGGGTCGGTGCTGGTCACCGGCGGAGCGGGCACCGGCAAGACCTTGGTCGCCCTGCACCGCGCCGCCCATCTGGCCCGCGCCGGCGACGGCAGGATCCTGCTGGTGACCTTCTCCCAGGGCGTCGCGGCCGAGGTCGCGGCCAAGCTCGACCTGCTGGTCCAGGAGGCGCGCGCCCGCGAGCGCATCGAGGTCGGCAACGTCGAGCGGCTGGCCCACCGCATCGTCGCCGAGGCCGAGGGGCGTCCCCCGCTGCTGGTCGGCGGCCCCGACCTGGCCACGCTGTGGCAGGAGGCGTCGGAGATCTCCGGGGACCTGCACAGCCCGGCGTTCCTGCTGCGCGAGTGGGAGCAGGTCATCCTGGCGCAGAACCTGTGCACCGTCCAGGAGTACCTCTCCGCGCGGCGCCCGGGCCGCAGCGTCGAGCTGGACGACGAAGAGCGCACCGCCGTCTGGAAGGCCATCGAGCACGTGACCGGGCGGCTGCGCGCCGCAGGCAGGCGCACGCTGCTCCAGCTCGCCGCCGAGGCGTCCATGCTTCTGGGCCGGGACACCGGCGATCTGCTCGGCGACGACGCGCCCCGGGTCGAGCCCTACCGGCACATCGTCGTGGACGAGGCGCAGGACCTGCACCCGGCGCAGTGGCGGCTGCTGCGCGCCGCCGTGCCGCCCGGTCCGGACGACCTGTTCATCGTGGGTGATCCCCACCAGCGCGTCTTCGACACGCGGGTGGCGCTCAGCACGCTCGGCATCAAGGCCGAGAGCCACCGCCTGTCGATCTCGCATCGCCTGCCGCAGGAGGTCCTGACGTGGGCCGTGCGGGTGCGCGGCGGCGGGCCCGTCGACGGCCTGGTGGACGGCGTCACCGACCTGGTGGGCTTCCGCGCCACGCGCCCCGGCCACCGTCCGGAGGTGCGCGAGTACACCTCCGACGCGGCCGAGCTCGCCGGGATGGCCGCGCACGTCACCGCCTGGCTGGAGGACGGCGTGCCCGCCGATGAGATCGCCGTGGCCGCCCGCACCGCCGAGATGGTCAGGCAGATCAAGGCGGCGCTCGGCCCGGCCGCGCCCGGGGTCCGGGTCAGCACCTTGCACGGGCTGAAGGGCCTGGAGTTCCGCCGCGTCGCGCTGATCGGCGTGGCCGACGGCGTCGTGCCCGCGCCGGACGCGCTGACCCCGGCCGCCGAGGACCCGACCGCGCGCGCCCACGACCAGCAACGAGAGCGCGGCCTGCTGTACATGGCATGCACTCGGGCTGCCGAACGGCTGTATGTGTCCTATTCAGGCCGCGCAAGTCCCTTTTTGCCGCCGTGACCTAATAACCTGAACTGCGGATAAGAGCGAGTCTCATCCCGACTCAAGCCCCATGCCGGTTGGACCCCCATGAATCTGAGCCTTAGCGACATCGTGCCTCCCCTGCGCTGGACACCGCCCGGCCAGGTCGAGCCGATCGCGAGCGACACCCGTCTCCCGGACGCGTGGTGGCAGGCGCTTCCCCTGGACCGTGCCTGCTTGATCGCCGGAACCGCGCAGGTAGCGGAACGGCTGGCCGATCTGACCATGGCCTGCTGGGGTCACCTCCCGCTCGGCGACATCCTGCCCCTGCTGCGGATGACCGACCCGGACAAGTGCCTGCGCACCCCGCATTCCCGCGATGAGGTGCTCGCCTTGTTCGGGACCGTGCTGTCGCGGCTGCTGGCCTCCGACACCGGGGCCCTGCCGGACGGATCCGCCGGGCGCGACGCCGCCGGACGTGACGCGCCGGCCGGGCGCGACATCGCCGGGCGTGACGCCCCGGTCGCCCCGGTCGTGCCGGTCCCGCCGGCCAAGCCCGAGCGGCCGATCCCCGAGCTGATCGACGCGATCTTCGCCGAGCTGGACGACCGGCAGCGGGCCATCGCCGCCGACCGCGTCTACGCCGAGCGCCGGGTCACGCTCGACGAGCTGGCGCAGAGGTTCTCGGTCACCCGCGAGCGCATCCGGCAGATCGAACGCGACCTGCGCGACCACGTGCAGACCCGGCTCGCCACCCCCGAGGCCACCCCGCTGGCCGCCCACCTGGCCTGGCTGCGGGGACGCCTCGGCTCCGCCGTGCCCGCCGAGGACCTCGCGGCGGCGGTGCCCTGGCACCGCACGGAACTGACGACGCTCGGGGTGCCGACCTGGCGGTTCGTCCGCACCCTGCTGACCGGGTACGACCAGGTGGAGGGCTGGCTGGTCGCCGGAGGCGCCGACGAGCTCAAGGAGAAGACGCGTCAGCTCTTCACCGATGGCCCGGTGAAGCTGCCGGAGGCCGTCACGATGGTCGCCCAGCTGGGCATCCGCGAGGACGTCGCCGAGCGCTGGCTCGGCTCCATCCCCCACCTGCGCATCCTGGAGGGCCACGTCGTCCCCTGGCCGCGCAGCGTCAACGAGAAGGCCGAGGCCGTGCTGGCCGTCGCCGAGAGCCCGCTCAGCCCCGAGGAGATCCAGAGCCGCATCGGCGAGGACTACAGCCTCGTCGGCATCCGCAACCAGCTCACCGCCGACGACCGCTTCCTGCGCGTCGACCGCAACAGGTACGGCCTGACGCGCTGGGGCGGCGAGGAGTACATCGGCATCCGCGAGATGATCGTGCGCGAGATCGAGCGGGCGGGCGGCGAGGCCTCGGTGAACAGCATCGTCGCCAACCTGACCACCCGCTACGAGGTCAGCGAGAGCTCGGTGCGCGCGTACGCCGGCGGGCCGGGGTTCGAGCGCACCCAGCGGGGCTGGATCCGCGTCGCCGCGCCCGAGCAGGCCGAGCCGTACCAGCCGCGCCGCGACGTGTCGATGACCCGCCGCTCCTTCCGCAGCCGCGACGGGCGGTGGTGGCACCGCGTGGACGTCAACGCCGAGCACCTGCGCGGGTCCGGCTCGCCGCTGCCGACCGGCTTCGCCGCGCACCTCGGCATGGCCCCCGGCGGCCAGCTCACCACCTCGACGCCGTCGGGCGACGTCGTGATCAGCTGGCACAACCAGCCGACGATGGGGTCGATCAGGGCGGTGCTGGCCGACTACAACGCCGGCGAGGGCGACTCGATCTTCCTGACCGTGTCGGACGGCGGCGAGCTGCTCACCCGCTACCTGCCGCAGGCCGCCACCGGGCTCCCGCCGATCAACATGGCGCTGCACCTCATCGGGTACACCGCGCCGGTGGCCTCGGAGGCCGAGGCGCTGCGCCTGATCGGGGCGCGCATCGGCCTGCCCGACGGGGCCTCGCGCGAGGAGATCCTGACCCGGCTCCGCGAGCGCGGCGACCGCGACATCCTCGCCTTCCTCGACCCCGAGGCCGCCTGACGACGACGCGTGACCGGGGGGCGGCGAGCGGGAGCGCCCGGCCCCCGGACACGAGGTGATCCATCGCCTAAGCTCGGTGGCATGTTGCGGCTCTATGACACCCGGTCCAGGCGGCTCGAGCCGATCGTCCCCGAGAACGGGCGGGTCGTCCGCGTGTACACCTGCGGCCCGACCGTCTACCGGTACGCCCACGTGGGCAACCTCCGGTCGTACCTGCTGCCCGACCTGATCCGCCGGGTGCTCGAGCAGCATCACATCCGATCGGTGGTGTGCCAGAACATCACCGACGTAGGCCACCTCGTCGACGACGACGCCATCGACCCCACCGGCGAGGACAAGGTCCTGCAGCAGGCCCGCCGCGAAGGCCGCTCGGCGCTGGAGATCGCCCGCTTCTACGAGGACGCCTTCCGCCGCGACACCGCCGCGCTCAGCATGCGCACCCCCGAGTACACCCCGCGCGCATCAGAGAGCATCGACCTGATGATCGAGCTGATCGCCAAGCTCATCGAGATGGGTCACGCCTACGCCGTGGACGACGGCTCGGTCTTCTTCGACGCCAAGAGCTTCCCCTCCTACGGCGAGATCTCCGGCAACCGGCTGGACGCGCTCAAGCCCGGCCACCGGGTCGAGGGCGTCGACGAGCGCAAGCGGTTCCACGCCGACTGGGCGCTGTGGAAGGGCGCCGACCGCGAGATGACGTGGGAGACCCCCTGGGGCCGCGGCTTCCCCGGCTGGCACATCGAGTGCTCGGCCATGTCCCTGCGCTTTCTGGGCGGGCACATCGACATCCACACCGGTGGAAAAGACCTGCGCTTCCCCCACCACGAGGACGAACGCGCCCAGTCCAACGCCTCCGTCGGCCATGACGTCGTCAAGCACTGGGTGCACGGCGAGCACCTGCTGTTCGACGGCCGCAAGATGGCCAAGTCCACCGGCAACGTCGTGCTGCTCTCCGACGTCGAGGACGCCGGGCTCGACCCCCTGGCGGTACGGCTGGCGTTCCTGGAGCATCGTTACCGGCAGCAGATGAACCTCACCTGGGACACCCTGCACGCGGCCGACCGCACGCTGCGCCGCTGGCGGCAGCGCGTCGCCGAGTGGGCCGAGTCTCCCAGCCGGCCGATCTCCGCCGACTACGCCCGCCGCGCCCAGGACGCCTTCGACGACGACCTGGACACCCCGGCCGCACTGCGCGTGGTGCGCGAGCTCGAGCGCGACGAGACGGTGTCCCCCGGGTCGCGTTTCGAGACGTTCCTGCACCTGGACCACGTCCTCGGCCTCGGCCTGTCGCTGGACATCGGCAGGCCGCCCGTCGTCCCGGTCCTCCCTCCGGGCGCGGCCGAGCTGCTGGAGGCCCGCGCCAAGGCCCGCGAGACCAAAGACTGGCCCGCCTCCGACCGCCTCCGCGACGAGCTCGCCGCCCTCGGCGTCAAGGTCACCGACACCCCCGAAGGCCAGACCTGGTCCTGACTTCGGCCTCTCCGTTCGCGACTCCGGGCACCGATCGGCGACGCGGTCCGTTACACGGGCAGAACGGGTCGATCGAAAGGCGTCTGTCGTGGCCGACGACGGTTCTTCCCGGAAGCTGCCATGGACATGGCACGTGACCGTGATGCTGTGCCTGGCCTTCGCCGGCTTCGGAGTCGGCCTCATCTCGGTGTCCGTCCAGAGCCGCGTGCTCGCCTTCGCCTCCCTCGGCGCCCTCGGGCTCAGCACGGTGCTCTACGTCTGTCTGAGTGTGAAGTGGTTGCGCGGCCGAGGGCGCGGCAGGGTCGAAAGCGGCGCGAGAAGCGCCGTAGGTGGCACACGATGGTTCTTCAACTGGCTCCCGTGACACGATCCCCCGCTCCCGCACGCCGCGGGACGCTCCGCGCCTGGGTCGAGGCCTTGGAGGGCTCATGCGCGCCGGTGCGACGCCGGGGCGGGCCTTCGAAGGGCTCGCGGCCGGGGTGCTCGGGTCGTCCTGGTCAGCCGGTCGCGGTGGGCGGGGTCACCAGCGTCGGGGTGGACTTGACGAACTTCAGAGGCGCCCTGCCGTAGCGCTTGGGCAGTTCGCGCGCGGCCTTGGCCACATCGGTGGTGCCGACCTCCACGGCCGAGCCGTCCGGCCTGACGGCGATCGTGGTGATCGTGACACCGCGCGCCTGCCAGTAGCGCACGTCCCCGGTGACGCGCCGGGCGATCGCGTCGAGCTCGCGGGCCGAATGAGCGGCGTCACGCGGCCTGATCGGCTGCTTGGGGAAACGGTGGCCCAGGGCCGCGTCCAGCCGGGCGGACGGGCGCCGGTAGACGATGACCGTGTGGTGCGGAACGTCGAGGACCACGCTCGCGAAGTGGCCGGGGAAGCGACGGCGCAGGTAGTCCTCGACCTGGCCCGCGAGGGCGGCCAGGCGCTCCTGGCCGTCCGTACCCGGAACCGGACCGCCCGTACTCGGGCCCGGGCCTTCGGTGCCCGGCGCCGGGGCGCCCGTCCCGGGAGCGGCCGGGCCTCCCGTCCCCGGGACGGCGCCGCCCGCCTCCGGGGCCGGGGCGCCCCCGGGTCGTGAGGCGTCCTGCCCTGAGGCCGGGGTTTCGGCGGGCCGTGGGGTGTCACCGGCCGAGGGGGGCGGGGCGGCGCAGGCCAGGATGGCGGTGACGGTGCAGCCGAAAAGCACGGCCGCCGCGCCCATACGGTGTCTCTGGTCCATGGTGACGCCTCTCGCCGATCCGGTTCTCACGCACCTGACGAACATAAGACGGAAAACCGCCGCGCGGCGTTCACCGTATTTCTCTTCGCGCGCCGCCCTCTCGCGATCATTCGTCCACTTTCAGTTGACTTATCCATCCGTCAGGCATGGTGTCGTATTGCGTGATGCGATTCGCTGGAAGCGTTCGCATATGACGACGAAAAGGGACCGAAACCTTGGGCCCCGGTCCCGATCGATCGAGTCAGAGAGGTGTCAGGCCGATCATCCGGTGATGATGGCGATGCCGGGGAACGCCGTGGTGGCGTTGCTCCACGGGGAGTAGTAGATGCGCCAGGTGCAGACGCGGCCGGTGGGCCGGTAGCCGGTGCAGGGCACCTGGGTGCTGAAGTCGGTGGCGGTGATGGTGCCGGCGGCGTAGACCTGGTTGGTGTTGCTGGCGTTGGTGACCTCGACCGGGCCGCCGCTGTCGCCGCCGCCGGCCGCGTTGAGGAACGACTGCTGTTCGGCGCGGACGGTGCCCTGGATCAGCCAGCCGACGTTGATCGTGACGTTGACCGCGGTGACCTTGATGGTGCAGTTGGTGCCGGAGAAGCCGCCGGAGGTGCAGACGAACAGGCCGACGATCGAGCTGGTGGTGCCGATCACGGGGTTGTTGATCTCCGTGGCGACGTTGCCGAGGGGGTTGTTGAAGACCCGCCCCGCGGCGTTGGTGCCGATGAGGAGCACGTCACGGGCGGAGTTGCTGTGCGTGACGCTGCCGATGACCTGGCCGGTCGGGTCCTTGGCGGTCGAGCCGACCGACGCGCAGTGCGCCGAGGTCAGCATCTTGGTGGCGCCCTGGTAGGTCACCGCGAACCCGGTCGTGCAGGCGGGTGACGAGGTGCCCCACACCGAACCGCCCCACCACGGCGGGCTGTCGTCCCAGCGGCTCGCCACCTTGGGTCGCACACCGTACTCGAGGGTGACCGGCACCGCCGCGCCGGAGATCGCCGTGCGGGTCGCGCCGACCGAGGCCGTGGTGGCCTTCAGGCCGGAGCCGTCCTGTAGGGGCTCGATGGAGGTGATCAGATCGCGGTTCGCCCGGATGAGGCGGTTCGCCTCACCCTCCAGCTCTCGCGCCGTGTACTGGGCGGGCAGCACGCTGATCGCCACGTCGCGCCGCAACAGGCCCAGGAGGTCGTTGAACGCCTTGGACGGCTTGCCCTTCCAGTACACGCGCAGCTCGCGGCTCTCCGGCACCGCCATCAGGCCGGCGTAGCCGTCGCCGAAGTCCGCCAGCGCGGCGGTGATCCGGTCGGCGGCCTTGACCATCTTCCGCTGATCGAGCAGCAGTTCCTTCCACGAGGCGTAGCCGCCCGGCACCGGCCCGGTGGGCTCGACGGATCCGGTGGCCTGGGGCTTGACGGGATCCGGGGCGCTCGCGGCCTGGGCGGTGCCCATCCCGGCGGCGGCGAGCACGACGCCGACCGCCGCGACGAGGTTACGTAATCGGGGTGACCTGCGGTTTCTCGGGGGGTTGTTCACCTTTGCGATCCTCCTAAGCGACGACCTCGGCGTTTCACACGAGCGACGGCCGACCGGTACCTCGTCCCCGTCTACGGGGGCCTGGACAGCTGTGTGGGGGCGACGAAAAGGGGCCGGCGCCTGCGCACCGGCCCCTGATCGCTCGAATCAGATCTCGTCGATCATCCGAGGATGATGGCGATGCCGGGGAACGCGGTGGTCGCGTTGCTCCACGGGGCGTAGTACATGCGCCAGGCGCAGATACGGCCGCTGGTCACGTAACCGGTGCAGGCGACGGAGGTGCTGCCGTCGATCGCGGTGTTGACGCCCGCGGCGTACACCGTGTTGGTGTTGGCGGGGTTGACGACCTCGACGGAACCGCCGCTGTCGCCCTGGCCGACGGCGTTGGTGTGCGCCTGCTGCTCGGCCTGGACGGTGCCGTTGATCAGGTAGCCCACGTTGATGGTGACGTTGACCGCCGTGACCTTGATGTTGCAGTTGGTGCCGGAGTAGGCGCCGGAGGTGCAGATGAACATGCCGACGGTCGAGCCGGTGGTGCCGACCACGGCGTTGCTGTACTCGGTGGCGACGCTGCCGACCGGGTTGTTGAAGACGCGGCCGCCGGCGCTGGCGCCGATCAGCAGCACGTCGCGGGAGTTGTTGTCCTGCGTGACGGAGCCGATGACCTGGCCGGTCGGGTCCGTGGCGGTGTGGCCCACGTCGCCGCAGTGCCCGGCGGAGAGGATCTTCTGGGCGCCGCCGTAGGTCACGGCGAAGCCGGTCGAGCAGCCGCCGCCGGTGGTGGCGTTGGCCCAGGCGCCGCCGCCCCACCAGGGCGGGGAGTCGTTCCAGCGGGTGGACAGCTCGGGCTTCACGCCGTACTCGAGGGTGACAGGCACCTTCGCGCCGGAGATCGCCGAACGGGCCGCGCCGAGCACGGCGGTGGAGGCCTTGAGCCCGGAACCGTCCTGCAGCGGCGCGATCGAGGTGAGCACGCTGCTGTTCGCGCGGATCAGGCGGTTCGCCTCACCCTCCAGCTCTCGCGCCGTGTACTGGGCGGGCAGCACGCTGATCGCCACGTCGCGCCGCAACAGGCCCAGGAGGTCGTTGAACGCCTTGGACGGCTTGCCCTTCCAGTACACGCGCAGCTCGCGGCTCTCCGGCGCAGCGATGACGCCGGCGTAACCGCCGCTGTTCTGCGCCACGGCCTCGGTGATGCGGTCGGCGGCCCTGGTCAGCTTCTCCTGGGCGGCCAGCAGATCCTTCCACGAGGCGAACCCGCCCGGGACCTTGCCGGTCGGCTCGATGGACTGGGTGCGGGTGTCCTTGACCGGGTCGGGAGCCGCGGCGGCCGGCGCGACGCCCATCCCGACGGTGAGAAGGGCGGCTCCGAACGCCACCGCCAGACGACGGGCGGCTCGCGGGGCTCTTGCGATACTTGGGGGGTTTTCCACGAATGCTCCTCCGTGACTTCCTTGCGGGGATGCATCCGGTATTCCATGCATTTACGGGCCAATCAACGCCTTGACCCATGTATCAGTCACTGGTAAAGCAACAAGTCGGACAGCCGTATGCCGGGATTCCGGCTTCGCGTTTACGGGATGCGCTGGCGGCTCACCGAAGCGCCACCTGCGGACATACGCCTCTCGACTTCCCTAATTACGATAAAAAGCACATGCCATTCACTGTCCGCTTCCGGACATGACGAAAAGGGCCGATCGCCGGCCGACCGCGGACGTCGTCACCGGCCGGCACCGCGTCGCGGGCCGCAGCGCGCGAGCTGGTCCCGGCCGGGGAAGGGGCATGCATCAGACGCGTGCCCCAGATGCGGTCATGACGTGGCCGTCAGGGGCGGCGGCGGGGAAGGCGGACGGTGAGGAGCTTGGCCCGGGGGGCCACCCGTTCCGCGAGGGCGAACAGGGACTCGGTGCGGGAGCGGTCGGCGTCCAGGTGGGTGAACAGGTTCACGCCCAGGTAGAACGTGATCGACGCGTACGCCAGATCGCGCGGGGGCAGGAGCTTGGCCAGCGGTGACCCGCCGATGACCCGTTCGAGGGTCCGCTCGATGAAGGAGATCCACGGCTCGGCCCGCTTGACGATCTCTTCGCGCAGCTCGGGGCGGGCGATGCTGGCCCCGACCAGCTCGGCGAAGAGCGTGATGTGGCCGCCTTCGAGGTCGGCCCGGTAGATCTGGGTCGCCACCTCCACCAGTTCCTCCAGCGTGCGGGCCTCCGCCACGGCCTCCTGGTAGGCCGCCATCCGCTGCTCGGAGGAGCGGTCCAGCGCGGCCAGCAGGAGTGGGTCCACGCCGCCGAAATGGTAGAAGACCAGCGCCGAGTTGACCTCCGCGGCCTTGGCGATGGTGCGGGCGCTGGTGCCGGCGTACCCCTCGGCGCGCAGGGTGCGCGCCGCCGCCTCGATGAGCCGTTCTCGCGTCTCCACGCCCGGCTGCTTGGTCATGCCCACCCCTCTTGCGTCACGCTGGCTCCTCATCATACGGTTTAATCACTCGATTAAATCGGTCGATGAAGGGAGCGCGCGTGGAGCCTGATGTGCGGCACCAGAGGCGATCGCGGCGTGCGCTGGCCGGCGTGCTCGCCGCCTTGTTCGCGGCGATCCTGGCGTACAAGGTGCTCAACGCGGGGCGTCTGGAGCAGACGGCGGTGTTCTACGTGGGCATCCCCGCCGTCATCGCGATCACCATCGCGCTCACCGCGCGGCCCCGGTCGGCCACCGGCCTGGTCATGGCCACGATCACCGTCGGGCTCGCCCTCGCCGGCCCGCTGCTCGGCGAGGGCATCGTCTGCCTGGTGTTCGCCGCCCCCGTCTTCTACGCCTCCGGGCTGTTCTTCGGGCTGCTCATCGACTGGGGGCGGCGTCACAGGGGCATACAGCTGATCGTCTTTCCGCTCCTGCTGCTGACGGTCACCGAGGGCGCCTCGCAGGCCACCTCGCTGCCACGCGAGCACGAGGTCACCGCGATCCGCCCGGCCGGCGCGGCGGACGTCGGGCGGGCCCTGGCCAGGCCACCCGTGTTCGCCCCGTTCGGCTCCACCTTCCTGCGCCTGGGTTTCCCCAGGCCGCTCTCCGCGCGCGGTGAAGGACTCCAGGTCGGCGCGGTGCGCGAGATCACCTTCACCCCGCGCCGCTCCCTCGGCATCGGCGCGACGCCCGAACCACGCTCGATGACCCTGCGCGTGACACAGAGCGCGCCCGGCCGTGTGGTGTTCCAGGTGGTGCGCGACACCACGCTCGCGCGCTGGCTGGAGTTGCGGGAGGCCGAGTTCGCCTGGACTCGCGCCCAGGTGCGCGTCACGTTGCGCTACCGCAGGACGTTCGACCCCGCCTGGTACTTCGGGCCTCTGCAACGGCACGCGGCCGGCGAGGCCGCGGCGTACCTCGCCGCCACCTTCACCCGATGAGCGCCGTCGTTCTCCACCCTCGGGGCACGGTCGTTCTCCGGCCCCCGGGCACGGGCGTTCTCCGGCCTTCGAGCACGGGCGTTCGATGAGTGCGGCGGTGGTGCGGGGCGTGGCGCTGATGGCGCCGGTGGTCGTGCTGCTGGTCGCGGCCAGGGTGCGCCGGCCGGGCGAACCGCGCATCGCCGCCGCCCTCCTCGCCACGGTGTGGAACCTGACGGTGCTGGCCGTGGTGAACGTCGTCGCGTCGCAGGCGGGCTGGTGGGAGTTCCACGCCGAAGGCGCGCTGCTGGCGCGCGTTCCGGTCGACCTGCTGCTCGGGTGGGCGCTGCTGTGGGGCGCCTGCCCCGTGCTGGCCGCTCCGCGCGCGCCCATCGCGCTCACTTCGGCCGTGCTCGCGTGGCTCGACCTGGCGCTCATGCCCCGGGCCGGGCCGGTCGTCGCACTGGGTCCGCTCTGGTTGGCGGGGGAGGCGACGGCGATCGCGTTCGCCCTGGTGCCCGGTCTCCTGCTCGCCCGCTGGACCGAGGAACGGCGCCTGCTCCCGGCCAGAGTAGCCTTCCAGGTCGCGCTGGCGTCCGGCCTCGGCCTCGCGGCGCCGGTGCTCACGACCGGCGTGTGGCGGCAGCCGGCGTGGGCGCTCGCTCTGGCGGCCCAGGCGCTCGCCGCGCCGATGCTGCTCGGGCTGGCGGCGGTACGCGAGTTCGCCGCCGTCGGAGGGGGCACGCCGCTGCCGTACGATCCTCCCGGCAGGCTGGTGACCGGCGGGCCGTACGCGTACGTGCGCAACCCCATGCAGGTGGCGATGACGGCCGGATACCTCGTGCTGGCCGCGCTGGACGCGGTGTTCCTCGTGGCGGCGTTCGTCACGTTCTGCTACGGAGCCGGCCTGGCGGCCTGGCACGAGGGTGAGCGGCTCGAACAGCGGTTCGGCGGCGCGTGGCACGACTACCGGCGCCGGGTGCGCCCCTGGATCCCACGCCTGCGGCCCGCCATGCCGCCCGCGTCGCTGTACGTGGCCACCACCTGCGGGCAGTGCCGCCAGGTGGGCGGGTGGATCGCCCGCCGGGGGCCTGTCGCGCTGCGTCTGGTCGCGGCCGAGGCCCACCCGGCCGGCCTGCGCCGGATGACCTACGAACGCGCCGACGGCGCCCGGGCGGAAGGGGTGGCCGCGTTCGCGCAGGCGCTCACCCACATCCACCTCGGCTGGGCGTCGGCCGGCTGGCTGCTCCTGCTGCCCGGCGTCCGCTGGTTCGTCCAGCTCTGCCTGGACGCCCTCGGCGCGGGCCCCCGCACTCGCGTGAAAGGGTGAAAGACGGCTTCGCGCGTCAGGCGTTCAGGACGCGGGTCTCGCCGACGGCGAGGTCCCACAGGTCGGCGCGATCGCGCCCCGAGGCGATCCAGGCGGCACGGGCCTCCTGCACGGGGGCCATCAGCGGCTCGCCGGACAGGACGAAGGTCCCCCAATGCATGGTCGCCATCCGCCGGGCGCCCACGTCCTCGCACGCCTGGACGGCCTCGGCCGGGTCGACGTGCGTGACGTGCATGAACCAGCGCGGCTCGTAGGCGCCCACCGGCATCAGCGCCAGGTCGATGCC
Organism: Sphaerisporangium dianthi; assembly: GCF_042654065.1. Taxonomy (NCBI): domain Bacteria; kingdom Bacillati; phylum Actinomycetota; class Actinomycetes; order Streptosporangiales; family Streptosporangiaceae; genus Sphaerisporangium; species Sphaerisporangium dianthi. The sequence continues at coordinate 137,398 of NZ_JBHSFP010000010.1, forward strand.
CGGGTAGCGCTCGCCGATCTGCTTGAAGCGGTCCCCGTAGGCGGTGTCTCCGGCGAAGTAGACGCGCTGGTGCGGCGACGTCAGCACCCATCCGCCCCACAGCGACTTGCAGGTGTCGAACAGCGTCCTGCGGCTCCAGTGGTGCGCGGGAACGAAATCGAAGCTCACGTCGCCGATCTGGGCGCTCTCCCACCAGTCCAGCTCGGTGACGTTCGTGAACCCCCTCTTGGTGAACCAGCTCGCGAGGTTGGCGGGGACGAACACGGGCGTGTGGCGGGGCAACCGGCGCATCGTCGGGGCGTCGAGATGGTCGTAGTGGTTGTGGCTGATCACGACGGCGTCGATCGGCGGCAGGTCGCTCCAGGCGAGACCGGGCGGCGTGAGCCTCTGGCGCACGCCGGGGATCTTACGGGACCACACGGGGTCGGTCAGCACGGTGAGCCCGCCGACGCGCAGCACGTAGGTGGCGTGGCCGACCCAGGTGATCGCGGCGTCCTGGGCGGCGACCGGGGGCAGTCCGGCGCGCAGCACGGGGATCTGGTCGACGTCGCCGATGTCCGGCCGGAGGCCGCCGTGCCAGGTGACGCTGACGATCTCACGGAAGTCGGGCAGCGGGCAGGTCAGGCGGTCCTTGAAGTCGGCGGGAAAGGTTCGGGCGCCGTGCCCGGGCGGCGGCGTGGCGGGCGATGGCGTGGCGGGCGGGCGCGGGGGCGTGACCGGGTCGGTCGGCGGGGTGACCGGGGGGACCTCAGGGCTGACGATTTGCGACATTCGACCCTCCTGTTCGTCACCGAGTGGAGGCGGGTTGTTCCGTTGGGGGATCACCACTCTGCTCTCATGATCCCCCCTGGGCGAAAAACATGCCTCAGCCGTCCGAGGTATCCGTCATGTCCTCCCTTATGCCGATACGATGTGCGGCAATCTCCTGCTCAGCGCAGGTGTGACATCCATTAACCTTCCCGGCGCGGGACCCCTTTCACTCCAGGGTGCGCCTCCGCCACCGGGCGGCATGCCTCGGGTATCCCCCCTCGTCCAGGTCGGCGAGGCGTTCGAAGACGTTCCACGAGGCGGGATGGCCGCAGATCACCAGGGAGAACACGGCCGCGAGCACGTAGAGCACGAGCAGAGGAAGCCCGACGCAGAAGGCGTACTGGGTGGCGTGCCGCGACTCGTGCCTGAGCAGCGCCCCGGTCAGGTAGCCGTCCTCCTGGGCCGTCAGGACGACGTTGCCCACCGTGAAGGCCCCCGCGACCGGGAACCGGATGCGGTAGCCGTGCGCGTACAGCAGGCCGTGCTCGCCACGCCGCACCCGAGCCCGCCCGGCCACGGCGATGAGCAGTCCGAGCGGCGTCGACAGGTTGACGTAGTTGACGACCTGCCTCGCCCGGTGCCGGCCACGCATGTCTCGATTGTCGCTCAGTGACCCGTGCGGTGGTAGCGGCCCTCGTGGAACAGCAGCGGAGGAGCGTCCCTCGGGACGTCCGCCGAGACGACGCCGCCTACGACGATGGAATGGTCGCCCGCGTCGTGCACGGCCGTCGTGCGGCACTCCAGCGTCGCGATGGCGCTGTCGAACAGCGCCATCCCCAGCGAGCCGCGCCGGTGCGACCAGCGGTCGAGCTGCCTTTCCAGCGTGAGGCCGCGCGTGGCGAAGGCCCGGGAGGCGTCCTCCCCGTCCTGGCCGAGGATCGAGACGCCGAACACGCCCGCGTCGAGCACGGCGGCGTGGAACCTGGCGATCTTCTCGACGCAGATGAGCACCAGCAGCGGATCGAGGGAGACCGAGGCGAAGGAGTTGACCGTCATGGCGTGGTCGACCCCGCCGGACAGGGTGGTGGCGATGGCGACACCGGTGGCGAAGCGGCCGGTCACCTTCCGGAAGACCTCCTGATCGAGGCGGTTCTCCGCGGATCCCTGATGCACGCTGGCCAGCCTATGCGGACATACCATCCGAGATGTTCATGGGACGCGCCTTGCCGAAGGGGCCCGGGTGCAGCAGCCACGAGCCCGACGAGGGGATGAGCAGGACGGCGACCACCAAGGCGACGGCGCCGCCGCCGAGATACCAGTAACCGGCGGGAGTCGCCGCGACGATCAGATCGCCCTCGGACCGCTTGACCGAGAACACCAGCGCGACGAGCATCCAGCCCATGCCGCAGACGAAGGCCGCCAGCTTGGTGCCCATCAGCCGGCCCGCGCCGTACAGCAGCCCGAACAGCAGGAGCGACAGGGCGATCGGGACGGGCGCCACCAGATCGCCCACGCCCCAGGAGTGCTGCAGCCCGGACACGACCCCGTAGACGGCGCCGAGCACGAAGAGCACGCCGTACGCGGCGCCGGTGACCGCGGCGCCCGGCTCGGTCTCGGCGGGCTGCGGATGCTCCGCCTCCCACCTGGCCCGCGCGGCCGCGACCTCCTGCCACGCGTCCGCCCTGGCCTGCTCTTCGTCCATATCGGGAAGGCTAACCGATGCCCGCGAAGAGATCGTCTTCGCGGTCGCCCGGCTCGCCGAGACCCCCCTGGTCGACGGGCAGCTCGCGGCCCGCGGGGCCACGGACGCCGGCCTTGAGGATGTACAGCTCGATGCCGAGCGTCCACTCGCCCACGCTCTCGGACACGGCGAACCACGGCGCGGTGAGATCGATCTGGGAGCGGTGGGCCCGCATGGCCTCGAGCTTGGCCCCGGCGTACCCCCGGGCGTCGATCACGGTGGTGACGTCGGCGTCCTCGGAGCCGAACGGGATGTCCTCCATCGCCTCGTCGGTGAAGAAGTCGGCGCCGGACTCGCGCATCACCTCTCCGATGCGGCGCAACGCCGACTTGGCCATGGTGGTGAAGTAGAACTTGGCGACCTGCCAGGGCTCGCCTTCGCCGAAGGAGGCGTCGGCGGCCAGCTCGAAGGCCCGCCAGGCGACGCGATGGGCCTGGATGTGGTCGGGATGGCCGTAGAAGCCGTTCTCGTCGTAGGTCACCATCACCTGCGGCCGGACCTCACGGATGATCTTCACCAGCTCGCCGGCCGCCTCGTCGAGATCGGCGCGCCAGAAGCAGCCGGGGTTGTCGTTGGTGGGCTCGCCCATCATGCCGGAGTCGCGCCAGCGGCCGGCGCCCCCGAGGAAGCGGTGATCGTCGACGCCGAGCGTCTTGCAGGCGGCCTCCAGCTCGCCGACGCGATGCTGGCCGAGCCGGTCTTCCTTGTCGGAGGCCAGATGGGCGAGGTCGGGCACGACGATCTCGCCCTCCTCCCCCAGAGTGCAGGTGACCAGCGTCACATGGGCTCCCTCGGCGGCGTATCTCGCCATCGTGGCCCCCGTGCCGCTGGTCTCGTCGTCGGGGTGGGCGTGGACGAGCATCAAGCGACGGTCGGTCATGCCCCGAGGCTAGCCAAGCCCCACGACAAATCGGCACCCCCCTCAGCCGACCTGGCAAGATGAGAGGATGAGTGAGAGCTTTCCCCGTCTTTACGCAAGAACCCGCCGATTCACCCTTGGAGTGCCCCGGGGGTTCGCCATCTCCCCTGACGGCGGCCGCGTCGCCTTCCTGCGCAGCCGGTCGGGCACCGACCCTGTGACGTGCCTGTGGGAGCTCGACCTCACCTCCGGCGCCGAACGCCTGGTCGTCGACCCCGCCGACCTGGGAGCCGCGGACGAGGACCTTCCCGCCGAGGAGCGCGCCCGCCGTGAGAGGGCCAGAGAGCAGGCGGGCGGCGTCGTCGCCTACACCACGGACGCCTCGCTGTCCTCGGCCGTCTTCGCGCTGTCGGGCGGGCTCTATCTGGCCGACCTGACCTCGGGCGCCGTGCGCCGGCTGGAGACCCCCGGCCCGGTGATCGACCCGCGCCTGTCCTCCGACGGCGCACGGGTCGCGTACGTCACCGGCGGCGCGCTGCACGTGCAGGAGGTCGCCACCGGCGCCGACCGCGCGCTCGCCACGCCGGAGGCCGAGGGCGTCACCTACGGCCTGGCGGAGTTCGTCGCCGCCGAGGAGCTCGACCGCATGCGCGGCCACTGGTGGTCGCCCGACGGCACGGCGCTGCTCGTCGAGCGGGCCGACGAGTCGCCCGTCCAGGTGTGGCACATCGCCGACCCCGCGAACCCCGCCCGCACCCCCACCGCCGTGGCCTATCCCGCCGCCGGCACGGCCAACGCCACGGTGGAGCTGGTCGTCCTCGGGCTGGACGGCTCGCGCGTCGCCGTCCCGTTCGAGGACGAGTACCTGGTGACGGCCGGCTGGGACCGGCACGGGCTGTCGATCGTCACCATGCCCCGCGACCAGAAGGCGGTCAGGCTCTTCTCCGTCGACCCGGCCACCGGTGCGTCCGAGGTCGTCCGCGAGGACACCGACGAGGCGTGGGTCGACGTCGTCGGCGGAGTCCCCGCGCGCCTGTCGGACGGCACGCTGGTGTGGACCGCCGACGCCGACGGCGGGCGGCGCCTGATCATCGGCGACGCCCCGGTGACCCCGCCCACCCTGCAGGTGCGGGACGTGCTGGACGTGGACGGCGACACCGTGCTGTTCCGCGCGAGCGGCGACCCGACCGAGATCCACCTGTGGACGTGGTCGGCCGGGTCCATCACCCCGGTGACCGAGGAGCCCGGCGTGTACAGCGGCCGGCTCGGCGCGGGCACCCTGCTGATCTCCGGCCAGACCCTGGACGGCCCGGGCGTCACCGTCCAGGTGCGGCGCGGCGACCGTCGCGTGCACATCGGCTCGCTCGCCGAGCGCCCCAAGCTGGAGCCCCGCGTCTCCCTGGTGCGCACGGGCGAGCGCGAGCTGGCCACCGCGGTCCTGCTGCCGAGCGGGCACGTGCCGGGCTCGCGGCGGCTGCCCGTCCTCATGGACCCCTACGGCGGGCCGCACGGCCAGCGGGTCATGGCCAACGGCCGCATCTTCCTGGAGCCGCAGTGGTTCGCCGACCAGGGCTTCGCGGTGATCGTGGCCGACGGCCGCAGCACGCCGGGCCGCGGCCCGGCGTTCGAGCGCGAGGTGCTGCACAACGTGCCGGGTCCGGTGCTCGAGGACCAGATCGACGCGCTGCACGGCGCCGCCCAGCTCTACCCCGACGACCTCGACCTGACCCGGGTCGCCATCAAGGGCTGGTCGTTCGGCGGTTACCTCGCGGCCCTGGCGGTGCTGCGCCGGCCGGACGTGTTCCACGCGGCCATCGCCGGCGCCCCGGTCACCGACTGGCGCCTGTACGACACCGCCTACACCGAGCGCTACCTCGGGCACCCCGCCGAGCGGCCGGAGGTGTACGAACAGACCTCGCTGATGCCCGACGCCGAGAAGCTCCAGCGGCCGCTGCTGCTCATCCACGGCCTGGCCGACGACAACGTGGTGGCGGCGCACACCCTGCGCCTGTCCTCGGCGCTCCTCGCCGCCGGCCGGCCGCACACCGTCCTCCCCCTGTCGGGCGTCACGCACATGACCCCTCAGGAGGTCGTCGCCGAGAACCTCCTGCACCTCCAGGTCGACTTCCTCAAGAAGTCCCTGGGCGCCTGACCCCGGGAAGTCGTCAGGCGCCCGACCCGGCGCCCGTCCACCGAGCGGGTCCTCTCCCGGCCGACGTACCGGCGTCCCGGCGAGAGGGCCCGTTCGGCGTACCAGCCCCCCGGCAGATGCCCTGCTCGATGTCCGGGGGACGACGACGGTGCCGCGAGACGGTCGACGGGTTCCGACAATGAACGTTTCGCACGCCGCCCGAGCGGCCGCGCACATGCCTCACCCTCAAAGCCGCAGGTAGAGAGCCTGCCGGCACTGCCGTGCCGTGAGATGCCTTCGAGATGGTTTGTTGACTAACCCAATTTAATCGGATTAGCTCCCTCCGCGCGCCCGCGGCCGAGCCTTCGTGCGCCCGACCGGCGGGCCGCGCGGAGCGGCGAGTGTCCCATCGGCCGAGGGCGGGGGCGACGTCTCGCCGGCGGGATGGACCACGGGCCGGCCCGGCGCATCCCTCCGAACGGTCGGTCCGCAGGGAAGGAGTACACGGCCCCATGTTGCTGAAACGGCTGCTGTCAGCCGGCGGAGCGCTGGCCGCCGTCTGTTGTCCGGCGTCCATCCTGGCTCCGTCACACGCGTCGGCCGCGGCGGGGTGCCGGGTGTCGTACGTCATCGCCTCGCAGTGGGACGGCGGCTTCGGCGCCAACGTGACGATCACCAACCTCGGCGACCCCGTCTCCGGCTGGCAGCTCACGTGGTCCTTCGACGCCGGCCAGACCATCACCCAAGGATGGAACGCCACCATCACCCAAAGCGGCGGCGCCGTGACCGCCGCCAACGTCTCCTACAACGGATCACTGGGCACCGGCGCCGAGGCCGGCTTCGGCTTCAACGGAGGCTGGACCGGATCCAACCCCGTTCCCGCCGCCTTCACCCTCAACGGCACCACCTGCACCGGCTCGACGACCACCCCCACACCAACCCCCACCCCGACTCCCACGCCTACACCGACCCCGACACCGACACCGACCCCGACACCGACACCGACACCCACGCCCACCCCCACGCCCACCCCGACGCCAACGCCGACCCCGACGCCCACACCCACGACCGGTCAGCCGACCGTGGCGTCCGACGGCACCGGGAAGTACCGGACCGTGCAGGCGGCCATCGACGCCGTCCCGTCCAACAACGGCAGCAGGGTCGTCATCACCATCAAGCCGGGCACCTACCGCGAGATCGTCACGGTCAACAAGCCGTACGTCACCCTGCAGGGCCTGGGCTCCTCGCCCGCGAACACGGTGATCGTGAACAATCGGTCGGCGGCCGGCAGCGGCGGCACCTTCAGCAGCTACACCGCCATCGTGTCCGCCCGCGACGTCACGGCGACCAACCTGACCGTCTCCAACGACTACAACGAGAACGGCAGCACGGTCGACCAGCAGGCCGTCGCGCTGCGCCTGGACGCAGACCGCACCACCCTGACGAACGTCCGGCTGCTCGGCGACCAGGACACCCTGCTGGTCAACGACTCGGCCCGCGCGTACGTCAGAGGCTCCTACGTCGAGGGCACGGTCGACTTCATCTTCGGCGGCGGCACCGGCGTGTTCGACAACTGCGACATCTACGAGAAGCGCAGCACCGGCGGCCCGCTCACCGCGGCGCGCACCGCGGCGGGCAAGACGTACGGCTTCCTGATCTACAAGTCCAGGATCACCGGCGCGACGAACAACACCACCACGCTGGGACGCCCCTGGGGCCCCAACGCCCAGGTGCTCTACCGGGAGTCCACGCTGAGCGCGACGATCAAGACCGCCCAGCCCTGGACCGACATGTCCGGCAACTCATGGAAGAACGCGCGGTTCCTCGAATACCGGAACACCGGCCCCGGGGCCGGGACGAACTCCAACCGTCCCCAGCTCGCCGACTCCCAGGCCGCCAGCTACACCCCGCAGCGGTACCTCGCCGGATCCGACGGCTGGAACCCCGTCGGCTGAGCGGACGACCATCACGATGAAGACGCGCGACACGCCGCTCGACCCCGTCGCCGGCGTGCCCGCCGCTGCCGGGCGCCCACGCCGGTCCGAAAGGCCGGCACCGGCCTGTGCCCCGGTGACCTGCCCGTGGGCAGGCCCCAGACCCCGGTGACCGGCCCGCCCTCCGGTCACCGGGCTCCGGCCCTCGGGCCGGACTAGCGGGAGGTGCCGTGCCAGCTCTCCCAGAGGGCGGCGTAGGCGCCTCCCGCGGCGACCAGCTCGTCGTGAGAGCCCAGCTCGCTGATGCGGCCGTCCTCGACGACGGCGACCCGGTCGGCGTCGTGCGCGGTGTACAGCCGGTGCGCGATGGCGATCACCGTGCGGCCCTCCAGGACGGCCGCCAGCGAGCGTTCGAGGTGGCGGGCGGCGCGCGGGTCGATCAGCGAGGTGGCCTCGTCGAGCACCAGCGTGTGCGGGTCGGCGAGCACGAGCCTGGCCAGGGCGACCTGCTGGGCCTGCGCCGGCGACACCGTGACCCCGCTGCCGCCCGAGCCGACGACGGTGTCCAGTCCGTCCGGCAGCGCCTCGACCCACTCGAGGGCGTCCACCGCGGCGAGGGCGTCCTTGACGGCGTCGTCGCCCGCGTCGGGCCTGGCGATGAGCACGTTGTCGCGCAGCGTGCCGCGGAACACGTGGTGCTCCTGGGTGACCAGGGCCACGTGCCCGCGCAGCTCGTCCAGGGGCAGTTCGACGAGCGGCACACCGCCGACCCGCACCGAGCCGGTGCGCGGCCCGTGGATGCCGGCCAGCAGCCGGCCCAGCGTGGACTTGCCGGCGCCGGACGGGCCCACCATCGCCAGCCGCTCGCCGGGGGCGACCTCCAGCGAGACGCCGTGCAGCACGTCGTGGCCCTCGCGGTAGGCGTACCGGACCTCGTCGGCGGTGACCCGCTCGCCCTCCGGCCGTCCCGCGCCGGGCACGCGGTCGTCGGGGACGTTCGCCACGCCGAGCAGCCTGGCCATGGACGCGCCGCCGACCTGCAGCTCGTCCACCCATGACAGCAGCCGGTCGAGCGGGTCGATGAGCTGCTGGACGTACAGCGTGGCGGCGGTCACCTGCGCGAGGTCCACCCACCCGCGCAGGTAGAACAGGCCGCCGATCAGCAGCGTCGCCACGATCGGCAGCACGTACCCGAACTCGACGGCCGGGAACCACACCGTGCGCAGGCCCAGCGTGTAGCGTTCGGCCGCCCACGAACGGGCGATGTCGCCGTCGGTGCGCTCGTGGCGGCGGCGCTGCAGGCCGAACGCCTCGACCGTCCTCGCGCCCTCGACGGTCTCGCTCAGCCCTTCGGTCATCTCGGCGTACGCGGCGTTCTCCCGCAGGTAGCCGTCCCGTGCCCGCTTGAGGTACCACCGGGTGGAGTACCACAGCAGGGGGACCGCGACCAGCGACGGCAGCACGAGCAACGGCCCCACCAGGGCGAGGGCGCCGAGCACGAACGCCCCGGCGACCATGGCGATCAGCGTCTCGGGGACCGCGTGCCGCACGGTGCGCGACAGCGCGTCGACGTCGCGCGAGGTGCGGGTGAGCAGGTCGCCGGAGCCCGCGCGTTCCACGGTGGACAGCGGCAGGGCGAGGACGCGGTCGACGAACTCCTCGCGCAGTTCGGCGAGGACCTTCTCGCCGAGCTTGGCGGAGACATAGACGGCGTAGCGGATGAGGACGGCCTGCACGACGATGAACCCGGCGATCGCCAGCGCGATCGTGTCGACGTCGACGCCCGAGCCGTCGCGCACGCCCTGGACCAGCTCGCCGAGGAACCTCGGCGCGGCGAGCCCGGCGACGGCGGCGAGGCCGTGCAGGCTCAGGGCCAGCGCCAGGCTGCCGGGGTACTTCAGCGTCAGCCGGCGCGCGTAGGCCCGGACCTGGGCCTGGTCGGCGACGGGGAGGATCTGCCTCTGGGCGCTCATGTCAGCTTCCTCCGCGGGTCACGGTCGCGGCGTACTCGGGGTCGGAGGCGAGCAGGGAACGGTGGGATCCCTCGGCGCGCACGCGGCCGTCCGCCAGGAAGATCACGGTGTCGGCCCGGTCGAGCACGAGCGGGCTCATGGTGCAGACCAGCGTCGTGCGGCCCAGGCGGGCCTTGGCGAGCCGCTCGGCGATGCGGGCCTCGGTGTGGGCGTCCACGGCGCTGGTCGGGTCGACCAGGATGAGCACCTCGGGGTCGGCGAGCAGCGCCCGGACGAGGCGAAGGCGCTGCTGCTGGCCGCCGGAGAACTCGCGGCCGGCCTCGGCCACGTGCGACGCGAGCCCTTCGGGGAGCGCGTCGACGATGTCCTCGGCGCAGGCGACGTGCAGGGCTTCGCGCACGGCGGCGTCGCAGGCCTGACCGGAGACGTCGAGCTGGTCGGCGAGGCGTCCGCTGAACAGCCGCGCCGCGTTGTCGGCCACCAGGATGCGGCGGCGGACCTCCTCGGTCGGCAGTTCGCCCAGGGGGACGCCGCCGAAGGTGACCTCCGCCGCGACGTAGTGGCCGAGCCGCTCGACAAGGGCGATGGCCTCCTCGGGGACCGCGCAGGCCAGGGCCGTGAACCGGCCCTGGCGCAGCGCGAGGCCGGAGGAGGCGTCCACCAGGTCGCCCCCTTTGGCGGCGGCGGTGCCGGCGCCGGCGACCTCGGGGTCCAGCGAGAGGATGCGGACGACCCTGCGCGCGGCGACGTGGCCCTTGGTGAGCCGGTCGGCGGCTTCGGTGAGCGTGCGCAGCGGGCCGACCAGGAACAGCGCGTAACCGTAGAAGGCGACGAGCTGGCCGACGGTGATGACGCCGTCCATGGCGTAGTGCGCGCCGCGCCAGGTGACGAAGGCGATGAGCACGCCGGGCAGCAGGACCTGGGCGCCGTCCAGGGTGGAGTCCACCGAGGCCACCCGCACTCCGGCCGCCCGCACCCGCTGGGACTCCTCTCGGTAGCGGCCGGCGAAGACCGACTCGCCGCCGATGCCGCGCAGCACCCGCAGGCCGGCGACGATGTCCGCGGCCCGGGTGGCCAGCTCGCCCTGCAGGTCGCGCTGGCTGTGCTGCCTGCGGTGCAGCGGCCGCAGCAGCGGGGCGAGCGCCGCCGCCATCACCGGCACGCCGATCAGGACGATCAGGCCGAGCTGGGGTGAGGTGACGAGCAGGATGACGGTGACCGCGCCGATGGCGACGATCGAGCCGACGCCGCGCAGCACGATGTCCACGGCGTTGCCGATGTGGGCGATGTCGGAGTTGCCGACGCTGATCACCTCGCCGGTGGACAGCAGCTTCGGCAGGGTCGGGCCGAGCCGGGTGGCCTGACGGACGGTGACCTGCACCGTGCGGTAGGCGGCGGCCAGCCAGTTGAAGACGGCGAGGCGGTGGCGCATCACCCCGCCGAAGGCCGTGAGGACGCCGAGGCCGAGCAACGTGGCCGACCAGCGGACCAGGCCGCCGGCGTCGTCGGCGGTGAGGCTGTCGACGGCCTTGCCCAGCGTGAGCGGGACCAGCGCCTGGCTCAGCCACCACAAGATCGCGTAGCCGATGCCGATGAGTATGGGCCCGCTCTGGGCGCGCGCCACCCACCACAGGTACCGGATCGGACTGCGGGCATCGGGAACGCCGGGATCGGCGACAGGAAGGGAGCGCATGGCACCTCCAGGCTTCCAGCCGGAACCCCGGCGCGGCAATCGATTTTCCGGCCGCTCTGCCAGTCCACCAGCCAAAACCCGCCGCCCCACCCCGGCCGCGTCGAAGATCTTTCACTTTTCCGTCCTCGACGTCAACGATGGTTGACAGGCGAGGGCTGTCAACCTATATTGACGTCCATGAGCGATACGGCACAGCTGGCCTCCGACGCCGGCAGCCGCGATCCGGCCATCGGCCTCCGGGCCGTGCGTGCGCTGCGGACGCTGGTCGAGCGGCTTGAGGCACTCCAGGTGGACAACGCCCGCGAGCAGGGCTGGACCTGGCAGGAGATCGCGGTTCTGCTCGGCGTCACCAGGCAGGCCGTCCACAAGAAGTACGCGGGCGGCCGCGGATTGCTAAGACGGGAGAACTGACATGTTCGAGAGATTCCACGCGGACGCCCGGCAGGCGGTCGTCCACGCCAGGCGAGAGGCCGGCGCCTTCGACCACGACTACATCGGCACCGAGCACGTCCTTCTGGGCCTGCTCGCCCAGCCCGGCTCGGTCTCCGCGCGCGTCCTGGCCCGGCACGGCCTCGACCACGACCGGGCGGGAGACGCCGTGGCCCGGCTGCTGGCGACGCCGCCCGCCCCCGGCGCCGACGACATCGACGCCGACGCGCTGGAGGCGATCGGCATCGACCTCGACGCCATCCGCGAGAAGGTCGAAGCGGCCTTCGGCCCGGGCGCCCTCGACCGCGCCCCCCGCTCCCGGCGCCGTTCGCGGGGCACCTTCGCCCACATCCCCTTCGACCGCCGGGCCAAGAAGGTGCTCGAACTGTCCCTGCGCGAGGCCATCAACCTCAAGCACAACTACATCAGCGACGGGCACATCCTCCTCGGCATCCTGCGCGACGGCGAGGGCCTGGCCGCCCGCGTCCTCGCAGACGCCGACATCGACTTCGACACCCTTCGCAGCGAGATCCGCACCGAACTCAACTGACGCGCCCCGCCTCCTCCTCCGTCAGTCCGGGCTAGGACACGGACGAAGCGAACCAGGGCCACAGGCGCGCGAACCAGACCCAGGCGGGCGCCAGGAACGCAGGCGGAGGGACCGGGGCGCACGGGAAACCGGGCGCGGGGTGTGGGACGGGTGCTCATCCGCGTCGATCTCGTGCCGACGATGGTCGCCGTTTCAGATTCCGGCGTTTCCGTCATTCGTGGCTTTCGACGCCGCCGCTGCCATCGTCCGGGATTCCGGTGGTGATCCGGATCGCGATGGTCTCAGTCGGCCGGGTGGTGCGTTTCAATGGTCCGGGACGGGGGTGTTCGGCTTCTCTACGGGATTTCGACTTCTCTACGGGTTTCGGCGGGCGGGGAGATCTCCTCATCCGGTGCGCATCGATTTCGAATCTGTCATCGGCTTCGGTGTTCGGCTTCCGTCATCGGTGGAAATCCTAGTCCCAGGTGGTGCCGGCGGCGCGGGAGTAACCGTCCCAGGTGGTGCCGGCGGTGCGCGAGCACGAGTCCCAGGTGGTGCCGGCGGAACGAGCGGCGAGGGCGGCGGAGAAAGCGGTGGAGGTCATTTCTTTTCTCTTTCCTGGAGGGCTTTAGTGTTTGTCCTTGCACAAACAACTCTCCGGCAAATCAAGCCCTCAGAACAGACAATTCAGCGGCAGCAAGCTGCACGCCCCTGACCACTTCCTGCCACCCGGTTCCAACGCCCTTTCCTCCCTGTCCCGAACCGGCATCACCGCAGGTCAACGCCCCTCCCTCGGATCGCCGGAATCGGCGCCACCCCACCGCCGCGTCATGCGGGACGGCCTCCGCCGGGTCAGCCGGTGGCGAGCGTGCCCGTCACCGGCGTGAGGCCGTCGGCCCACGAGGCCTCGTCAAGGCGCGCGACCATCTCCGCCGGAAGGTCGAGGACGAATCCGGCGAGGTTGCCCTCCAGCTGGGCGACGGTGCGCGGGCCGATGATCACGGAGGTCACCCCCGGACGCCGCCGCACCCAGGCGAGCGCGACGGCCGCCGACGTGACGCCGAGTTCGTCCGCCACCTTCCCGACCTCGGCGGCGACGGCGAGGGTCCGCGCGTTCAGCAGATCATCGGCCCACGCGCGCGCGCCCGGCGCCGCAAGGGCCAGCAGCCGGCCGATCCTGCTGTCGCCGTCGGGGATGGCGCCCGCCGCGTACCGGCCGGCCAGGACGCCGCCGCCCAGCGGCGACCACACCAGGGCGCCGAGGCCGTGCCGCCGGCAGACCGGCAGGATCTCGGCCTCGACACTGCGCTTGATCAGCGAATATTGGGGCTGCAGGCTGATGAGCGGAGTCCCCCCTGCCCGCTGGGCGGCCCACTGCGCCTCGACGATCTGGCTCGCGGTGAAGTTGGAGCAGCCGATGTACCGGACCTTGCCCGAGCGGACGAAGCCGTCCAGCGTCGCCATGGTCTCCTCGATCGGAGTCGCGGCGTCCCAGGCGTGGCACTGGTAGAGATCGATGTGGTCGGTGCCGAGCCGGCGGAGGCTCGCCTCCAGCGCCCTGGTGAGGTGGGCGCGTGACAGCCCTCTGTCGTTCGGTCCGGGTCCCTGCGGGAAGAACGCCTTGGTCGCGATCACGACCGCGTCGCGCCTTCCCTTCACCGCCCGGCCGACGAGCTCTTCTGACTGGCCGTCCGAGTAGTTTCCCGCCGTGTCGATGAAGTTGCCGCCGGCGCCCAGGAAGGCGTCGACGATGCGGACGGCCTCGGCCTCGTCGCAGCCGGCGACGCCCGCGGTGCCGAAGTTCATCGTCCCCAGGCATGCCTGGGAGACCTTCAGACCCGACCGGCCCATCGTCGTGTACGTCGTCATGCGCGTTCCCGCCTTCCCCTGACGCTAGGATCGGAACAAGCGTTCCGCTTTGGTGTGGCGACGATACGGAACATGCGTTCCGGAAGTCAATGTGAGGGCGGTGAGAGAGTGACGGCCGAAGACACGGCGGACAGGCCCCTGCGCGCGGACGCCAGGCGCAATCGCGCGCGCGTGCTGGAGGCCGCCGAGGCGGTCCTGGCCCGCGACGGGCTGTCCGCGTCCATGCGGGCCATCGCCCAGGAGGCCGGGGTGGGCCTCGGCACGATCTACCGGCATTTCCCGACCCAGGAGGCCCTGTACCAGGCGATCATCGCAGAGCGGCTGGGCAGGCTCGTCGAAGAAGGCGAGACCCTGTCCGCGACCGACGACGCGGAGGCGGCCTTCTTCGGGTTCCTGACCCGCATCGTCGAGATGTCGGCGGAGAAGAGAACCCTGTCGGACGCCCTCACCGACGCGGGCGTCGACGTCAAGCACGGCACCTCCGACCTCGCCCGCGACATGCGGGCCCTGATCGAGGTCCTGCTCGGCCGCGCTCAGCGCGAGGGCGTGGTCCGCGGCGACCTGCGCATGCCAGAGTTGCTCGCGCTGCTGGGCGCCGCCTGCATGGCGGTCGAACGCACCCAGTGGGAGGACTCCCTGCGCACCCGAGCCCTCGAAGTCCTCTTCGACGGCTTCCGCCCGCCGGCACGGCGGGACATGGGAGGCGGGACCGCCGGCACGAGGGAGAACACGGGAACGCCGGCGGAGCGGGGCGCGGGAACGTGAGGACGTCGGCTGCGTACGACGGACGAAGAGTCCGTGAGGCAAAGGCCGGCTCGGCCGCGTACGACGGGTGAAGAGTCCGTGAGACGGAGGTCGGCTCGGCGTCGGCCTGAGAGCCTTGAATGTGCGGCGCTCGGATGATCCTGCGGAGCGGGCCTTCTCACCGGATTCTGTGAATCGACGGCGCCGATGGCGGTGCGCTCGGATCGGCTGGGCGGTTCTTCGTTCTCCACTCACGTCATATTGCGTGAGGAGTTCTTCCTTGGTTCGGCTTTCCGGAGGTCGAGGTGTTTCTCGCCGGGCTCGTCGCCTCGGCTTTTCGAGATGTTTCCTTCGCTTAGTCCCAGGTGGTGCCGGCGGCGCGGGAGTAACCGTCCCAGGTGGTGCCGGCGGTGCGCGAGCACGAGTCCCAGGTGGTGCCGGCGGAACGAGCGGAGAGGGCGGCGGAGAAAGCGGTGGAGGTCATTTCTTTTCTCTTTCCAGGAGGGCTTTAGTGTTTGTCCTTGCACAAACAACTCTCCGGCAAATCAAGCCCTCAGAACAGACAATTCAGCGGCAGCAAGCTGCACGCCCCTGACCACTTCCTGCCACCCGGTTCCAACGCCCTTTCCTCCCTGTCCCGAACCGGCATCACCGCAGGTCAGAGCCGTCCATCCCGGTTACCGGAATCGAGGCCGCCCACACCACCGCACCGCGGGAATCCGCACCGCCGCACTCGGGGAGCACCCACGTGACCGCGCACCGCCCGGAGCCCCGCTCCTCCGCCGAAGCACACCACCGGTTCTCTGGTCGTGCGGGCTCTGAGAGGTGTATTCCTTGGGTGGGCGGATCATCACGGTGTGTGGAGGCTGCCGATGGCGCGAGTGGTCTGCGTACACGGAGTGGGCAAGCAGCAGCTCGGAGAGCGGCAGCTCCTGAAGGACTGGATCCCCGCGCTGCTCGACGGGCTGACCCGGGCGGGGGCGGACGGCCGCCTGGCGCACGACCACATCGAGATGGCGTTCTACGGCGACCTGTGGGACCTCGTCGCCGATGTCGAACGCCGTGCTCAACTGCGGGTCCGGAATGGTGTCGATCGTCGCGTGCACGACCGTCGCGGGCGTCCCGGTCGCCGTGACGGGGGGGCAGGGACGGCATGCTGCGTCTCGCGGATCTCCGCACCGGCAAGGCGATCATGAACTGGTCGCTGCCCTATCCGGTCCAGGCCCTGGCCGCCGGCCCGAGCGGCGAGATCGTCGCGGGAACGGGCAATGAGATCGTCGTCCTGGAACCGTTCGCGCCGTACCCGGATGGCGCGACATCGCGCTGAACGGCCGAGCGGAAGCCGGCTCGGCGCGGGCCTGAAAGCGGCTCTTCGCCGTTGAATGTGCGGCGCTTCGAATGATTTCCGAGGAACGGCCCTGATGGTTCCGGGCGTCTGCTCCCGAGGGCGACGTCTCCGGACGGCCGGCGTTCTCTGCTCACGCCGTGTCCGGCGGGAGGGTTTCACGATCGGTGATGCGATGGTCCGGTGATGCGATTCTCCGAATTCGAGGTGTTCGTGCGATTAGTCCCAGGTGGTGCCGGCGGCGCGGGAGTAACCGTCCCAGGTGGTGCCGGCGGTGCGCGAGAACGAGTCCCAGGTGGTGCCGGCGGAACGAGCGGAGAGGGCGGCGGAGAAAGCGGTGGAGGTCATTTCTTTTCTCTTTCCTGGAGGGCTTGTGCGTTCGTCCTTGCACAAACAACTCTCCGGTATTTCAAGCCCTCGGAACAGGCGATTCGGCTGCAGCAAGCTGCACGCCGCTGACCGCTTCCTGTCATCGGGAAGGGGGACATGCGGACGCGCTGGGGCAGTGCCCACGGTCGACGGGCGGACGCGTCACGCACGAACCCGCATGCGGGGGCCGGGAGCCGCTGTCCGGCTCACCGGGGGCGTTGTCGGACACACCGGGAGCGCTGTCAGGTTCACCGCGAGCGCCCCCAAGGGGAACGAGGCCGGGCACGACGCAGTTCAGCGGTTCGACGTGCGGTGCTTGATTTCGGTCCGATGGTCAGCCGATGTGGCCGGAGGCGTCGCGTTGAACGCGGGATCTCGACGGCTCGATCTTCTTGGCTGACGTTCGTTCTGCTGCTTTCGCTAAGTTTGTTCTCGCTCTAGTCGTGGCGCTTGTTCTTCTGCGGTCCTACGAGTGCCGCAGGGTATGCGGTTCGGCTTTCCAGCAATTCCACGTTTTCTAGTCCCAGGTGGTGCCGGCGGCGCGGGAGTAACCGTCCCAGGTGGTGCCGGCGGTGCGCGAGAACGAGTCCCAGGTGGTGCCGGCGGAACGAGCGGAGAGGGCGGCGGAGAAAGCGGTGGAGGTCATTTCTTTTCTCTTTTCCGGAGGGCTTGTGCGTTCGTCCTTGCACAAACAACTCTCCGGTATTGCAAGCCCTCGGAACAGGCGATTCGGTGGCAGCAAACTGCACCTCGCCGACCACTTCCTGCCAGCCGTCCTCGCCGTATCTCCTCTCCGCGCCCATGCGAGGCGTCGCCGCAGGTGAGGGCACCACCCTTGGCCGCCGTGCGGGATGCGCGGCGGCCAAGGTGGCAGCTTCGACCACCCGGCGGCGGGGTCGCGAAACCGTGCCGGTTCAGGGCAGCAGCAGGATGCGGCCGCGATGCGACCGTTCCTCCAGCAGCCGGTGCGCGGTGGCCGCCTCTGCCAGCGGCAGGCGGGCGTGGACGGTGGCGCGCAGCCGTCCGGCCGCGAAATGCCCGGCGACCTCGTCCATCTCCTCGCGCGCCCCGGCCGGGTCGGCCGCCCGCCAGGCGAGCAGGGAGAACCCCGTGACCGACCTCAGGGCGAAGAGGCTGCCGACGGAGATCTGGGACAGCTCACCGCTGGCCGCCCCGTAGACGACGACCCTGCCGAAGGGCGCCATCAGGTCGAAGCCGCGTCGCAGGACATCGCCGCCCACGGAGTCCAGGACGAGGTCCACGCCGTCCGGCGCGGCCTCGCGCACCCGGTCAGGCCAGGCGTCGTCGGTGTGGTCGACGGCGGTGTCGGCGCCGTGCTCGCGGATGAAGTCCAGCTTTTCCGCGGAACCGGTGACGCCGATCACCCGGCCGGCGCCGAGCAGCCTGGCGAGCTGGACGGCGAGATGCCCGATGCCGCCGGCGGCGGCGTGCACGAGTACGGTCTCGCCAGGCGCGAGCCGGCCGGTGCGCAGGATGCGCAGCGCCACCGGGGCGGCCATGGGAAGCATGCTCGCCGCGCCGTCGTCGAGCCCTGAGGGGACTTCGGCGAGCCATCGCGCGTCCGTCACGACGTAGTCGGCGAACGCGTCCTCGGACACCAGGGCGGCGACACGGCGTCCCGTGAGCCGGATGTCGACGCCGGGCCCGGCGGCCTCGACCGTTCCCACGACGTCTCCGGTGAGCAGGCCTGGCAGGGGGCGCCGGAAGGCGGATCCGCCGGCCGTGCCGCGGCGGAACACGGTGTCCACGAAGTTGGCTCCGATGGCCTCGGCCCGGATGAGCACCTGGCCGGGACCGGGCGCGGGAACCTCCGCCTCCTCCATGGTCAGGACCTCGGGGCCGCCGTGCCGGTGGTAACGGATTCGGCGCATGACGAAACTCCTCTGGGGGGGACAATAACTGGACCAGTGGTCAAGTTAGACCGTACTGGACCGCTGGTCCAGATGTCCATTCCCGAACAGCCGTCAAGATGGTCACGTCAGGACCGAACCTGCGACGGGAAGGGGAGCAGATGGCAGAGGGCCGTCACGAACGCGCCGACGCCGCGCGCAACCGGCGTGCGATCCTGCGGGCGACCGAGGAGCTTCTGGCACGGCACCGGCCCGAGCAGATCTCGATAGAGCAGGTCGCCGCGGCGGCCGGCGTCGGCAAGGGCACGGTGTTCCACCGGTTCGGCAACCGCATGGGCCTGATGCTGGCGCTCATGCAGGAACGCGCCCTCGCGCTACACGAGGCCGTACAGGGCGGTCCGCCGCCCCTGGGCCCCGGCGCTCCCCCGCGCGAGCGGCTCATCGCATTCCTGGACGCCGTGGTCGAGGTCGCCGGCCGCAACAAGGGGCTCCTGGTCGCGCTCGGGCACGCCGTCACGGCGCCGCCGAAGTCCGAAGAGACGCCGAGGGAGGACCACCCGGTCTACCGGTTCTGGCACGGCCACGTCAGCGCGCTGATCAGCGAGGAGCGTCCCGACCTGGATGCCGAGCTCCTGGCGCACGTCCTGCTCGCCACCTTGCACAGCGACCCGATCCTGCGGCTGCTCGAACAGGGTGAGGCCCAGCGCCTGGCGGCGTCTCTGCGCACCCTGGCGACCGCCCTGCTCGTCCCCCCGCCGCACCGCTGACCGGGCGCACGGGCGCGCCAGGGCGCGGAAGGGCCGAGGCGGTCTTCGGGGGGGGTGGCATGGCCCGGGCCGGAGCGGTGGAGAAACCGCGGCGTCGGCGTGAACACCGGGAATGCGAGGTGCTTCGTCGTTCTGTGGTCCGCCGATGGCGTCGAGGCGGGAATCCGCCTGTCGACGTTCTCTTTCGGCTGGACGACTCTCTCTTCGGTACGGTCAGGCCGGCGGCCTGGGCGCCTTGTTCGAACGGTTGTGCTGATCGTCGGGGCGGATCGTGCGATCGTCGATCGGGTTTTCGTTTCGATGCTCTTAGTCCCAGGTGATGCCCGCGGCGCGGGAGCGACCGTCCCAAGTGGTGCCCGCGGTACACGAGTGCGTGTCCCAGGTGGTGCCGGCGGAGCGGTGAGCGGTGCCGGTCATCTCTCTGTCCCTTTTCTGGAGGGCTTCATGTTCGTCCTCGCACGAACAGCTCTCCGGCCCGGCAAGCCCTCGGCACAGGCGATTCGGCGGCAGCGGCCTGCACGCCCTCGCCCACTTCCTGCCACGTTCCGCGCCATATGCCCTCTCCACACCCGTGCGCGGCGCCACCGCGCGTGAGAGACGCCGGCCCACCGGCCGTTCAGGCGCCCGAGCGCCTGCACGACGGTGAGGTGGTCCCCCCGACTACCCGGGCGCGGGGCGGTGAAACGCGGGCGAGCTCATGCCCATGGGCGTGCGGGGACGCCGAGGGAGGGCAGATGAGGCTTTTCGGGGGTATGGCCGGGCGGGACGGGCCGGTGGGGACGTCCGCGGCGGTGGCACTGATACCCGGAGGCTTCGTTCTCGTCCTGATCAGCCGATGGCGTCGAGGGCGGCGATGCGGCGCCCGACGTTCTCTGTCGGCGGGACGGTGCTGTTCAGCTCAGTGTTCCGTCAAGGGTCTTCATGATGATCGGGATGGATTCGATGTCGCCGGAATCGGGTTCGAATCATCAGTCCCAGGTGGTGCCGGCGGCGCGGGAGTAACCGTCCCAGGTGGTGCCCGCGGTGCGCGAGTACGAGTCCCAGGTGGTGCCGGCGGAACGGGTGGCGGTGGCGGAGAAAACGGTGGCGGTCATTTCGATGCTCTTTTCGTGAGTTGTTTTGTTTTGTCCTTGCAAGAACAACTCTCCGGCATTCCGCGCCCGCGGAACAGGTGAAACGGCGGCAGCAAGCTGCACCCCTTTGACCACTTCCTGCCACCGCCCGGCGCACTGTCCGCAGGCAGTGGCCGAACATGGCATCGATGCAGGTCAGACACGGTTCAACGAAGGCTGACCTGTGGCCGTTCCCGTGCGGTTCCGGTAGGCGTGCCGCGGCGGCGCGGGCGGTCCGCCCGACAAGGCGGACCCGCCGGATCGTCACTGGGGTCCGCCCGGCGGCCGGCCTCAGATCAACGGCGTGTTCTCGGCCTCGGCGGCGCGCGGGTGACCGTACGCCCTGATGCCGCGATACGCGAATGCGAATGCCGCACCGCACCGGTTGAACAGGTACGTAAAACGGTGCGCTTTCATCTTGTCCGGCGCTTTTGAAAAGACCCTTAAAGGCGTGCCGCGTCCGGGACCGGCTCCGCGGCCATTCGCGCGGCGACCGAGCGCCACATGACGAGTTGCAGCAGGCCGAGGATCACGGCGAAGAGCATCAGGGTCCACATGCCGACCCCCTGGGCGAGGGTGCCCGCCAGCCAGGGGAACACAGCGCCGCCGATGAGCGACACCCCGTTCGTGACGCCGATGACCGTGGGCACCAGGCGCGCGGAGGTCAGCCTCGGCACCATCGCCATCACCGTGGGGAAGATCGGGCCGAGGAAGAAGCCGAGCAGGACGAAACCGGCGGCGGCCACAGCGGGCACCGGCGCCAGCCAGGTCAGCACGGCGGTGGCGGTGACGCCGGCCAGGCACGCGTACACCATGCCGGCGGCCCCCAGCCCGACACGGGCGGCGGCGGGGCTGACGAGGAACCGGCCCAGCGTGAGGCCCAGCCAGTACCCGCTGATGACGTACCCGGCGATCAGGCTCGGCTGCGCCTGCTCCTCCACGAGGTAGGTGAACCCCCAGTTGCCCACCCCGAGCTCCAGGCCGACATAGACGGCGAGGAGCAGGGATGCCAGCAGCACCGCGGGCGATCGCAGGGCGCTGGCCAGCAGCCCGCGCCCGGCCGGCTCAGGGCCGTGGGCGGCGGCCGAGTCGGCGGCGGCGTGGCTGGGCTGGTCCGAGGAAGTCCCGTCTTGAGGAGTCCGGCCACGGTGGGCCGTGTCGCGGGGGGCCGGGACGTCGTCCCGGGGATAGATCGTGAGGAAGCCGGCCGCCAGCGGCAGGGCGAGAAGGGCCAGCGCCAGCCACACCGCCGGCCACGGCGCCAGGGTGAGGATCCACGCGGCCATCAGCGGCCCGAGCAGGGCGCCGACCCCGAAGAAGGCGTGCAGGCGGTTCAGCAGCGTCGTCGCGTTGGGCAGCCTGGTGAGGTAGGTGTTGAGCGCGGCCTCCAGGACGCCGGTGCCGTACCCCGCGACCACCTGCACCGCGACGAGCGCCAGGAACGGCGGACGGGTCGCCGTGTACAGCGCGGCCAGCACGTACGCGCCGCAGCCAACGGCGAGGGCCATGCGGATGCCGAGACGCTGGATCAGCGCGCCGGCCGTGATCCCGGCGAGCATGAACCCGGCGGAGAAGGTGAAGAACGTGATCCCGATCGTGGCGTTGTCCACCCGATAGTCGGCGATCTGCGAGGGCAGCAGCACGCCCCCGACGCCGGCGCTGACGCCGACGAGCACGAAGGCGACGTTCGCCAGCACGACCGATGCTCGGCGCGTGCCGAGAGGCATGGCCACGAATCCCCCAGATGACAGCGGTCGGCGCGGACAGCCCCGGACGACCGCGAAGGTCGCGGACGCGGTTGGTGCCATCAGCGGGTGGTTCGAGGCGACCATGGGGGATGAAGCGGTGCAATGCTACCGAATCACCCCGGACGGGCACACCGAGGCTTCTACAGCGGTTCACGTCGCGAAGGTCGGCGAGGCGCGGCAAGGGTCGGCGAGGGTCGCAGAGGCGGAGTGGGGAGGCCCCGCGGAGCGGAGGGAGGGCGATGCGGCCGGGCGAGCGGGCCGGCCGTCCTCGACCGGATCGGAATCCTGGGAATTACCCTGGCGAAAGGCCGGGAATCGCGGCAGAGCGCTGTGCTTCCGATGTTCTCTCCGGCGACGCCGTCAAGCCCGTTATGCGGGGCGACGATTCTTGTCGGCCGGGTCGTGCCGTTCATCTCTCAGCGGGTGGCGCCCGCCGGTTCTTCTCGTCTGTTCATCGATCGCGTGTGATTTTTCCGAGGCAATCGCGTTTCTTAGTCCCAGGTGGTGCCGGCGGCGCGGGAGTAACCGTCCCAGGTGGTGCCGGCGGTGCGCGAGTACGAGTCCCAGGTGGTACCGGCGGAACGAGCGGCGGTGGCGGTGGAGAAAGTGGAGGAGGTCATTTCTTTTCTCTTTCCTGGAGGGCTTGTGTGTTCGTCCTTGCAAGAACAACTCTCCGGTATTGCAAGCCCTCGGAACAGACGATCCGGCGGCAGCAAGCTGCATGCCCGTGGCCGCTTCCTGCCATCCGGGCGGCCGCCGTGGGCAAGCCCGGGGTCCCCCATGGCACAAGAGGCGCCAAGACATACGCGAGGGGGACGTCTGGAGGCGCGGGAGGAGCGGCGAGGCAAGCGGCCTGCGGGGCGGGGTTCAGGGAGGAGAGCCGCGGCGAGGCGGCGATCAGACGCGCGTCGGCGCTGACGGGAAAATCGAGGAGTCTTCCGGCTGCCGGAGAATGTGCGGCGCTTGATTCGCTGGAGGTCCCGTTCGTCTTGTCGGCTCAGGACTCGAAGGGGACGGCCGGGGTGCCGGGTGGTGCTGTTTCGCTTCACCGCCTGCGGCGGTCTTCTTCATTCACGTGTATCGGCGGATGCTCATCGGACGACGGTTCTTCGATAGCTGCGGGTGATTCCGTCTGCTTTTAGTCCCAGGTGGTGCCGGCGGCGCGGGAGTAACCGTCCCAGGTGGTGCCGGCGGTGCGCGAGAAGGAGTCCCAGGTGGTGCCGGCGGAACGAGCGGTGAAGGCGGCGGAGAAAGTGGAGGAGGTCATTTCTTTTCTCTTTTCCGGAGGGCTTGTGCGTTCGTCCTTGCAAGAACAACTCTCCGGTATTGCAAGCCCTCGGAACAGACAATTCGGCGGCAGCAAGCTGCACACCGCTGGCCACTTCCTGCCAGGCGGGTCCGCCATATCCCCTCTCCGCACCCGGGTACGGCGTCATCCCAGGTCAACGCATCGGCCGGCTCCTTCTAGGCGCGTCCCCCCGCCATCCGTGCGACGACCAGTTGCCAGAGGACGAGCTGCAGCAGGGCGAGGACCAGGGCGAAGACCATCAGGGTCCACAGCCCGACACCCTGCGCGATGACGCCGGCCAGCCAGGGGAGCGCGGCGCCGCCTATGACGGACATCCCGTTCAGGACGCCGATGGCCGTGGGCACCAGGCGGGCGGCGGTC
Organism: Sphaerisporangium dianthi; assembly: GCF_042654065.1. Taxonomy (NCBI): domain Bacteria; kingdom Bacillati; phylum Actinomycetota; class Actinomycetes; order Streptosporangiales; family Streptosporangiaceae; genus Sphaerisporangium; species Sphaerisporangium dianthi. The sequence continues at coordinate 160,931 of NZ_JBHSFP010000010.1, forward strand.
AGTCTCGGCACCACCGCCATGACGGTGGGGAAGACCGGCCCGAGGAAGAAGCCGAGCAGGACGAAGCCGGCACCGGCCACTGCGGGGCCCGGAGCCAGCCAGGTCAGCGCGGCGCCGGCGATGATGCCCACCATGCACATGAAGACCATGCCTGTCGCCGTCAGCCCGATGCGCGTGGCGGCCGGGCTGATCAGGAACCGGCCCAGCGTCAGTCCGAGCCAGTAGCCGCTGACGGTGTATCCGGCCGTCAGGCTCTGCTGGGCGTGTTCGTGGACGAGAAAGGTGAATCCCCAGTTGCCCACGCTGACCTCGAGGCCGACGTAGACGGAGAGGAGGGCAGAGGCCAGCAGCAAGGCGGGCGCTCGCAGCACGCCGGCCAGCAGCCCGCCCCCCGCCCGCTCGGAGTCCTCCGAACCGGCGACGACCGGCGGTACGTCACGCGGTGCGTCCTGCGGCGTGTCGGGCGGTGCGTCACGCGGGGGGTCGTCCGGTGCGCCCTGCGGTGCGTCACGCAGGGGATCGTGCGGGGTGTCATGCGGTGCGTCGTCCCGTGCGTCGTGCCGGGCGGCCGTCATCTCCGCATGGTGTCCGCCCTCTTCGTCCGCCGCGGAGGCCATGCCCGAACCGGGCGCGGCCACGCCCGAGCTGGTGGCGGCCACGCCGGAGCCGGCGGGGGCCGTGCCCGGACCTGTGGTGGCCGCGTCCGGGCCGGTGATGGTCTCGTGGTGGCGGGGCGCGACGTCGTCCCTTGGATAGATCGCCAGGAAGCCGGCCGCCAGCGGCAGGCAGAGCAGGGCGAGCACCAGCCACACCGCCGGCCACGGCGCCAGAGTGAGCACCCAGGCGGCCAGCAGTGGCCCGAGCAGGGCGCCGACCCCGAAGAAGGCGTGCAGGCGATTGAGCAGAGTCGTCGCCGCGGGCAGCCTGGTGAGGTAGGCGTTGAGCGCCGATTCCAGGAGGCCGGAACCGTACCCCGCGACCACCTGCACCGCCAAGAACGCCGCGAACGGCGGGCGAGTCGCCGTGTACAGCGCCGCCAGCACGTACGCGCCGCAGCCGGCGACGACTGCGGCGCGGATGCCGAAGCGGTGGATCAGCACACCGGAGGTGGCCCCGGCGAGCATGAACCCGGCGGAGAAGGTGAAGAAGGTGATCCCGATCGTGGCGTTGTCCACCCGATAGTCGGCGATCTGCGAGGGCAGCAGCACGCCGCCGACACCCGCGCTGATCCCGGCCAGGACGAACGCGGCGTTCGCCAACGCGACCGACGCCCGCTGCGCTCCGAGAGAGATGGACACCCGACCCCCAGATCACGGCACTCGGTACGGACGGACCCGAATCGACCGCGGCATGGCGCGATCGTGGTCGGCGCCACAGGCCGGTGGAACGAGGCCACCAGGCGCGGCCGAAGCGCTGTCATGCTACTCACACGCGAAGCGGATGATCAACGGCCGCCGCGGGCTACCGGAAAGCACGCCCCGAACGGCAAGCGCGCCCCGGACAGGAAGCACGCCCCGGACGGCAAACGCGGCCCAGACGGCAAACGCGGCCCGGACGGCGAGTGCCGGCGCGGGGGCCCCGTCGTCTCGCCATGGAATCCGAACCACTTTCGCCGTCGAGTCATACGAACCCGGCGGCTCGTACGTGTAGGTGGCAGCACCGCACGGCCGTCTCCCGTCCTGGCGGCTTCGGTGAGTCTCCCAACCCTCCAAGGACCGGGCTCTCGCGCGGGACGGTCCGCACCCTGCTTCCGCAGGCGAGGGCACCGGGTCAGAAAGGATCCGCGATGACATTAAGGCGGTTCATCACCGGCATCGGGATCGTGGGGCTGATGTCCACGGGCCTTGTCGCGATCGCCGGCTCGCCGGCGGCCGCGGTCAGCCGCGCCACGATCGTGTCGGTCGCCCAGGCCGAGCTCGCCAACTCGTCCCGCAACTATGCCTCGGGGTCCAACGGCGACGGGGTGTGCAACTTCTACACCGGGGTGTTCCGGACGTGGAAGAGCGCGTCCGGCTGTCCGAGCAGCGACGGGGTCCAGTGGCGCGCGAGCGACTGGTGCGCCGACTTCGCCAAGTACGTCTGGAAGAACGCGGGTGTCCCGTACGCCGACATCTCTGAGGGCAGCGGGGGCGTCCTCACGGGGTGGGCGTCATCGTTCAAGAACTACGGGACGCAGTACGGCACCTGGCACACCCGTTCCTCCGGCTACCAGCCGGTGGCCGGAGACGCGGTGGTCTTCGACTGGGAGGGTGACGGCGTCATCAACCACGTCGGCATCGTTACCTCCAACGACGGTTCGAGCGTGTACACGATCGAGGGCAACTCCGGCAGCCCGAGCCGTACCCGGGCCAAGAGCTATGCGCTCGGCAGCTCCTCCATCGTGGGGTACTCGGCGCCGGTCGACGGCTCTTCGCCGCCTCCCCCGCCGCCGCCTCCCTCCAAGTACTGGGTGGACACGTTCGCCGCGGCCGCCGGTTACTCCACTCCGGGCGGGACGCGCACCGGCACGCTCAACAAGGGGACCAACTACGTGTTCTGCAAGGTCTGGGGACCGATCGTCCAGGTCGGCAGTGACTACAACCACTGGTGGCTGCGGACGGACCTCGATTCGGGCAGCCCCTGGCAGAACCAGTACGTGTCCGCGTACTACCTGAAGCACTGGGGCAACGACGAGGCCAAGGACAACGGCGGCGTCGTCATCCGCGACTGCTGACGCCCTTCCCGTCTCCGGGGCGGGTGCGGACCGCGTTCGCACCCGCCCTTCGCGGCGCCCGGCCGTACGGCTATGAACGGCAGGCGGCCACCTCGGTGGTGTTGCGGGTTCTGATCCCGGGCAGCCAGCCGGTGACGCGCGTGCCTTCCAGGGTCACGTGGTACCAGCGCCGGGTGGAGATGCCGGCCTCGTCGGCGATCAGCGTCCCGTCGGCGACCACGCAGTCGGCGACGACCCGATCGCCGTGCCAGACGCGGGCGACGACATTGCCGGGGATGAGGGGCCCGCGCGGGTCCTTCATGAGGCCCAGCGAGCATTCCAGCGTGCGCAGGGCGCGGCACGGCACCTCGCCGTTGTAGACCGTGAGGACCAGCGGATCGCCGTCGCCCTGGAACGGCGGGGTCACCTGGTCGTGGCCGCGCATCCACAGCGCTCCGGCCCCGAACGAGGCCGCCATCATGATGACGGCCACCACGGCCGCCGCGGCCAGGGGCGCCCACCGCGTCCTGCGGACGACTCGACCGGGGCGGAGGCTCATCACCCGGCTTTCGAGCCCGTCGGGAACCACGATGGCGTCGTCGGCCGCTCGTAGCCCGGCGGACAGCCGCTGCTCGGCCTGAGATCGTCTGTCCATCATCGTGTCTCGGTTTCGGTCACCTGGCGGGCGTCTTCCATCTCGATGGTCTGCCGGAGCTTGGCGATGGCCCGTTGGCGCGACCTGGAAACGGTCCCGCGATGCACACCGAGGAACTCCGCGGCCTGGTCGACGGTGTAGCCGTCAAGGTCGACCAGGATGACGACGGAGGCCTGCTTGGCGGACAGGCCCCGTAACAGTCGCACGACCTCCATCTCCGCGTCGCGGCCGTGATCTCCGAAGGTGTCGCCGGGCAGGCGCTCGTCCACCTCCGGCGTCAGAACCAGGCGCTCGTCGCGTCGCCAGACGTCACGGACGACGCTCACCATGGCGCGGAACGCGTAGGCGTAAGGCTCGGGATGGTCGACCAGTCTGGACGGCTTCCCGACCAGCTTCAGGTAGACCTCGTGCACGACGTCTTCCGCGTTGGTCTCGCCCGTCAGCAGCACCGCCCGGCGATAGAGCCTCGCGAGCAGCGAACTGAACAGGGCGTCGAACTCGGCGGTACTGGCCCGAGGTGGTGGCATCGGCCGCTCCTCGCCTTCCCGTTGTGGCCTGACGCTGATTCGCAGAACCGACGCATGGGCCGAGGGGCCGGGCCGGATGCTGTCGTCCTGTCCACGGCCCATCGCTGGGACGTCGCCCTACTGGTGCGGATCCAAGACGCCCGCGCGCACTTCTGCGCGCGGGTGGAACAGACGGCCTGCGTATTCGCGGTCGAACCAGTGGCGTCGAACATGCCGACGCGAACCGCCGATGCCGGTCCCAAGATTACGACGGCGAGACACCCCCACGTAAGCTCCCGAGACCCGCATCCGCGGCCCTCACTCATCGGCGCCCCGCTGCGGTACGTCCCGGGGGCCGGCTTGGTCCACGGACATGGTGTGAGCGTTCCGCCGGAACCAGGTCAGGGTGAGGCGGCCGACCAGTCGATGTGGGGAGGACGAACCGACGCGCACAGCGGCTGCCCGCGCGAGTCGGTCAACCCCAGGCTCCCCACCAGCAGCCCGCTCCTCACCGCGGTGTCCAGCACCTCCGAGGGGATGGCGTCGAACTGCAGTTTCGCCCGCCGGAACATCGTGAACACCCCGGCCGCGCTCACCGTCCCCCAGGCCAGGTACACGAACCGGCCGCCCGGCGATCCCTGCACGAACGGGCCGCGAAGATCCCATCCACCGTCCTTCGCCGTGGTGGTGGCCTCCAACTCCCACACGGCCGCCGGCGCATCCCCGGGATGGAGCCCAAGCAGCTCATGCCGGGGAGTCCGCCGCTGTACCCCGACATGGATGTTGCGATAACCCGGGAAACCCGGCGCCTGACGACACTCTCGCCCCGGCAACGTGGACGCCTCGATGCGAATCAGCACACCATCATTCAACCGCCACTCACATTGCGTGCTCGCGCACTCGGACCGGACGCCTCACGCGCCTTGCCCGGCGCTCCCACATCATCGACCCCGTGAGACAACCAAGGAACAGTTAGACTAAGTGGAGTTAGACTAGATTCATGATGATGGCGGAGAAGCCGGTCGAGGTCTTCGGGCGTGACATGGAGTGGCGCGACCTAAGCGAGTTCGTCGAGTCGCCCACGCCCGGCCTGCGCATCGGAGTCGTCTACGGCCGCCGCCGCCAAGGCAAGAGCTTCTTGCTGAGGCGTCTGGCCCGCGCGGCGTCCGGTCTGTACACGATGGCGGTCGAGCAGGAACCACAGCCGGCGTTGCGACGCTTCGCCAACGCCATGGACCGGGCCGAGGGCCGTTCACAAGGTGCGCTCCTCCCCGACAGCTGGGAGACCGCTCTGGACCACGCCCTGCGCCGGCACCGCCTCGTCGTCATCGACGAATACCCTTTCCTCCTCAAGAACGCCCCTGAGCTTTCCTCGCTGGTGCAGTCCGTCTACGACGAATGGGATTTTCGCGCGGACGGGGCGTCGGCTCGCCTGCTGCTGTGCGGCTCGGCGATATCGGTGATGTCCGAGCTCTTGTCGGGCACCCATCCCCTCCGAGGCCGCGCCGTCCTGGACATGTGCCTGCAGACGTTCAACTTCCGGGAGGCGGCGGCATTCTGGCAGGCCGCCGATCCGGAGATCGCCTTCCATCTCCACGCCATCTTCGGCGGCACGCCTGGGTACCGGGCGCTGATCGACCCGCCGGTACCCGACCGAGTGGGCGATCTCGGACCATGGCTGGCAAAGACCTTGCTCAACCCTGCTCACGCGCTCTTCGACGAGAACGACTACCTCCTCCGGGAGGATCCCCGCATCACCGACCGCGCGCTCTACCATTCCATCCTGGCGTCGATCGCCTCGGGAGCCGGCACCCCGAGTCAGATCGGCCGCCAGATCGGCCGACCCGACCGTGCCCTCGCCCACCCCCTGTCCGTCCTGCGGACCGCAGGGTTCGTCCGGCCGGTGCACGACGTGCTGAAACAGCGCGGCACCCAGCTCACCCTCATGGATCCGATCGTCCGCTTCTACAACACGATCATGTGGCGTCGCCTGGCCGACCTTGAAGAACGGCGGGGCGAGGAGGTGTGGGCCGCCTCGTCGGACACCTTCCTCAGGCAGGTGCTCGGACCGCATTTCGAAGACCTCGCGCGCGAGTGGACGTCGCGGTTCGCCGCCCAGGAAGTCCTTGGAGAGCCGGTGGGGGCGGTCGGCCAGACCGTCGTCAGCGACCCCGCAGGCCGGGCGCAGCACCAGGTGGACGTCGTGGCGCTCGCCGCCGGTGAACCGCTGTTCGGCAGGAACGCCCGCGTCGCACTGCTCGGCGAGGCGAAGTACACGACGCGGCAACGGACGGTCGCGGACCTGCGTCGCCTGGAACACGTGCGCGCCCTGCTCAGCGGCCGAGGCGTACAGGCGGAGCGAGCCGCGCTGGCCGTCTTCTCCCGCACGGGCTTCGACGCCGACCTGCGACGCGAGGCCGCCGGCCGCCCCGACGTCCACCTGATCACCCTCGCCGACCTCTACGGCCCCGCTGTCTTCTGACGACCCGTCCTACGCGGCCCTGGGCGTGCCTGCACAACTCGGCGCCCGGGGCGCGGTTCCAACCGGCGGCCGGCCGCACCGCACCGCCGGCGATGGCCGTCCCCGGCAGACTGTTCCGTATGACAGATGACGCGACCGGTCGCCTTCTTGATCGCTTCCTCGCCGCCATTCGGCCGGTCGTCCCGGTGGTCTCGGTATGGGCACACGGGTCTCTCGCGGGAGGCGACTACCAGCCGGGCCGCAGCGACCTCGATCTGATCGCCGTTCTGGACCGTCCCTGCACATCCGAGGAGGAACGGCTGATCGAGGAGGCGCACGAGCATCTGGGGAGCGCCATGTCCCTGGCGTCGAAGCTGCATTGCAGCTATGTCGCCACCGCTGAGGCCGCCGATCCGGCGCGTCCCCACCTCACTTGGGCCCAAGAGGAGCTCATGCGCCGGCCCGTCACTCCGGTGACCAGGCGCGAGTTACACGCCTTCGGGCTGGTCCTCCACGGCGAGGCACCCGAGAGCATCCTGCCGGCGGTGACCGACGGCGAGCTCACCGACTTCGTCATCAGCGATCTGGGGGATTTCTGGCAACCATCCCTAGAGCACCCGGAGTGGTATCTCAACGACATCTGGGTCGACCTCGGCATGCTGACCCTGGCCAGGGCGACGGTGACGCTGCGGGAGGGCAGGTTGATCACCAAGCGCGAGGCCCTGGACGTTCTCGGCGACCTCGACGCCCCCGTCGAGGTCATCGACGACATCAGGCGGCGCCGCTACGGCACCCACACCGCGTCCACCGAAGAGTGGCTGATCCACCGGGCCGGCCTGACCCTCGCCTTCTTGGGTTCCGCCATCGATCGCGCCGTGACAGCCCACCGCTCCGACCGTGGCGACGACCTCGCGCCTAGATCCTCAGAACACCTGTAGGAACCGGCCACCGCCGCATCACTCAGAGCTCCACTCTGGTGAAGGCGTCCTCTGCGGCTCTGGCCGGGAGCCGCCAGCAGGCCCATACCGTCTTGCCGGGCCGGCCGATGGGGCGCGTCACGCCGTTCTCGTGGGCGAGGGCCGCCACGATGGCCAGGCCGCGGCCGTGGAGGGATTCGAGGCCGAGTTTGAGCGTGCGCGGCTGCTCGGGGCCGTGGTCGGTGACCCGAAGGCACAGCCTGTCCGTTCCGGCCCACATGGAGAGCCGAATCGGCGGCTGCCCGTAGGTGACGGCGTTCGCCAGAAGTTCTCCGACGACAAGGACGACATCGTCGGCGAGAGCGCTCAACGTCCAGTTGGCCAGGACGTCCTTGACCAGGCGCCGGGTCTTGCCGATCATTTCGAGGTTGTCGGGCAGTTCCCAGCAGACGGCGCGTAGCCCGTCCGGCGTTTGGATCATCGACACTCCTCGGATGGCAGCAAGGTCCATTGCCTGGAGACAGCCCGCAGGATCGGCGAGTCCGAGCGATGGCGTTCGCGACGCCCTCGCCCACACACCGCGTCTCACTCCGTTTCGGTCGGCCATCTCACACAAGGAGCATCCATGACGCTCCGCAACGGCTACGCTTCATGCGGTAGTGGACTATAGATACCACTGAAATGCAGACCTGCATATCGGTTTCCCGCATCTGAGCCAGGAGGAGCACCCCGATGCCCGCTGGACACAGTCCAAGCGTTCGAGGTCGACAACTCATCAACGAGTTGAAGGGGCTTCGTGAAGCCACCCAACTCACGCAAAGCGAGGTGGCTGAACGTCTCGACTGGCATCCGACGAAGGTTTTTCGCATCGAAACAGGGCGAACGAGCCCACACCCCAATGATGTGCGCGCACTGCTGGATCTCTATGGCGTCACCGGCCAGCAGCAGCGCGAGGGCCTCGTGTCACTCGCCCGGAATGCCCGAAAGCGTGGGTGGTGGTACTCGTATCGCGACATTCTTCCCAGCCAGTATCAGGTCTATATCGGGCTGGAATCTGAAGCGGTATCGATTCGCACCTTCGAGTTGGCTGCGGTCGCAGGCCTGCTGCAGACCGAGGACTACGCACGAGCGCTCATGGTGAGCGGGCCGCAGGAACTCGAACAAGAGGAGATAGAGCGTCGCGTCGAGGTTCGGATGACGCGACAGCGCATCCTGGACAGACCCGACAGACCACAACTCTGGGTGATCTTGGACGAAGCGGTGCTACGACGGCCCGTGGGAGGACCTCACGTGCTCCGCAGCCAACTGCGCCGACTGCTGGACGCCTCCGAGCAGGCGAAGACGACCATCCAGGTGATCCCCTTCGCTCTCGGCGCCCACCCTGGCATGATCGGCCCGTTCACACTGCTGGGCTTCCCCGAACCGTTCGACCTCGACATCGTCTACATGGAGACGATCGCCGGGAACCTCTACGTCGAGGAGTCGGACGAGGTCCGAGATTACCGGACGGCCTTCGATCACCTTCGAGCCGAAGCCCTTAATATACGAGAAACACGGGATATCCTGAACAAAGTGATGCATGACCTAGAGTGACCCGAATAAGGAGGCTCAGGGTGCCCAAGGGCGATAAATCAGAAGTACCGTGGCGCCGGAGCACACGCAGCCAGCAGAACGGCGCGTGCGTCGAGGCTTCCTATCTCGGCACCACAGTCGCCGTGCGTGACTCCAAAGATCCCCAAGGACCCGAAGTGGTGATCATGAAGGACTCCTGGAATGCCTTCATCCGTATACTCAAAAGCGGCGAGGTGGGATGAGCGAGGCGGAGCTGGCGGAGTACTACTACGAGCATCGCGACGATCCGGACTTCCTGGGCGAAGAGGTGCCGCAGGCAGGATCCAATCGCTTGTCCAGCATGGTTTCGGTGCGATTCCCCCCCGAGGAGGCGGTACGGGTGCGCCGGGCGGCCGAGGAAGCGGGAATGACGCTCTCGTCCTACCTCCGGCACTGCGCGTTGACGTTCTCCGACCGGCCGGTCGATATCGACCGGGTACGTCGTGACGTGGAGGAGGCCGGCAGGCGGCTCGATGATGCGCTGAGCGTTCTGCACATACGTCAGGCGGGTTGAGGCCGGTTTCAGAGAGATCACGGCGTTGAGCGGGATGTTCCACACGCGAAGAGCCGTACCAGAGCCCGATGGAAGGGCTGGTACGGCTCTTGCCGTGTGCTTACTTGGCGGCTTTGAGGTAGTCGCGGTTCATCTGGGCGATGGCGTCGAGGGAGATGCCTTTGGGGCAGACCGCGGTGCACTCGCCGGTGTTGGTGCAGCCGCCGAAGCCTTCCAGGTCCATCTGGTCGACCATCGCGACCACGCGGGCGTCGCGCTCGGGCTGGCCCTGGGGGAGCAGGCCCAGGTGGGTGATCTTGGCCGCGGTGAACAGGGAGGCCGAGCCGTTCGGGCAGGCGGCCACGCAGGCGCCGCAGCCGATGCAGGTGGCGGCGTCGAACGCGGCGTCGGCGTCGTCCTTCTTCACCGGGACGCTGTGCGCGTCCGGCGCCGAGCCCGCGGGCACGGAGATGAAGCCGCCGGCCTGGATGATGCGGTCGAAGGCGCCCCGGTCGACGACCAGGTCCTTGACCACGGGGAACGGCGCGGCGCGCCAGGGCTCGATGGTGACGGTCGCGCCGTCCTCGAAGTGGCGCATGTGGAGCTGGCAGGTCGTCGTGGCCCGCTGCTCGCCGTGGGCGACGCCGTTGATGACCATGCCGCACATGCCGCAGATGCCTTCGCGGCAGTCGTGGTCGAATGCGACCGGGTCGTCGCCTTCGAGAATGAGCCGCTCGTTGAGGACGTCCAGCATCTCCAGGAAGGACATGTCCGGCGACACGTCCGTGACCTGATAAGTCACCATCCGTCCGCTGTCGGCGGGGCCGTTCTGCCGCCAGACCTTCAGGGTGAGGTTCATGGGTTCCGCTTACCGTTCCTCGGTCGCAAGTAGCGGGAGCTCAGGGCGCGCGCAGGCGCTCACTTGTAGCTCCGCTGGGACATCTTGACGTACTCGTAGTCGAGCTGCTCCTTGTGCAGCACCGGCGTGCCCTCGGGGCCGAACTCCCAGGCCGCCACGTACGCGAAGTTCTCGTCGTCGCGCAGCGCCTCGCCCTCCTCGGTCTGCGACTCGGCGCGGAAGTGGCCGCCGCAGGACTCGGTGCGGTGCAGGGCGTCGAGGCACATCAGCTCTGCCAGGTCGAAGAAGTCGGCGACCCGCCCGGCCCGCTCCAGCGCCTGGTTGAGGCCCTCCTCCTCACCGGGCACCTTGACGTTGTTCCAGAACTCCTCGCGCAGTTCGGGGATCCGCTCCAGGGCCTTGCGCAGGCTCTCTTCCGTGCGCTCCATGCCGCAGTAGTCCCACATGAGCTTGCCCAGCTCGCGGTGGTAGGAGTCGGCGGTGCGGGTGCCGTTCACCGACAGCAGGCGGCCGACCTTGCCGGTCACCTGGCCGATCGCCTCGTCCACGTCGGCCTGGTCGACCTCGCCGAACGGGCCGCCGGCCAGGTAGTCGCCGAGCGTCGTCGGCAGGACGAAGTAGCCGTCCGCGAGCCCCTGCATCAGCGCCGAGGCGCCGAGGCGGTTGGCGCCGTGGTCGGAGAAGTTGGCCTCGCCGATCACGAACAGGCCCGGGATGGTGGACTGCAGGTCGTAGTCCACCCACAGGCCGCCCATCGTGTAGTGGACGGCCGGGTAGATGCGCATGGGCCGGGTGTAGGGGTCCTCGCCGGTGATGCGCTCGTACATCTCGAAGAGGTTGCCGTACTTCTTCTCGACCGCCTCGCGGCCGAGCCGGCCGATCGCGTCGGCGAAGTCGAGGTAGACGCCGAGGCCGCCCGGCCCGACGCCGCGGCCCTCGTCGCAGACGTTCTTCGCCGCCCGGGAGGCGATGTCGCGCGGCACCAGGTTGCCGAACGCCGGGTAGACGCGCTCCAGGTAGTAGTCGCGCTCGTCCTCGGGGATGTCGCCGGGGGCCCGGTCGTCGCCCTTGCGCACCGGCACCCACACCCGGCCGTCGTTGCGCAGCGACTCCGACATCAGGGTCAGCTTGGACTGGTAGTCGCCGCTGACCGGGATGCAGGTGGGGTGGATCTGGGTGTAGCACGGGTTGCCGAAGTAGGCGCCGCGCCGGTGCGCCCGCCAGATCGCCGTGGTGTTGCAGCCCTTGGCGTTGGTGGACAGGAAGAACACGTTGCCGTACCCGCCGGTCGCCAGCACGACGGCGTCGGCGAGGTGCGTCTCGATCTCGCCCGTCACCAGGTCGCGGACGATGACGCCGCGGGCCCGGCCGTCGCTGACGACCAGGTCGAGCATCTCGTGGCGGGTGTGCATCTCGACGGTCCCGGCCGCGATCTGCCGCTCCAGGGCCTGGTAGGCGCCGAGCAGGAGCTGCTGGCCCGTCTGTCCCCGCGCGTAGAAGGTGCGCGACACCTGCGCGCCGCCGAAGGAGCGGGTGTCGAGCAGGCCGCCGTACTCGCGGGCGAACGGGACGCCCTGGGCGACCGCCTGGTCGATGATGTTCACGCTGACCTGGGCGAGCCGGTAGACGTTGGACTCGCGGGCGCGGAAGTCGCCGCCCTTGACGGTGTCGTAGAACAGCCGGTGGATCGAGTCGCCGTCGCCGCGGTAGTTCTTGGCGGCGTTGATGCCGCCCTGCGCGGCGATCGAGTGGGCGCGCCGGGGCGAGTCCTGGTAGCAGAACGACTTGACCTTGTACCCCAGCTCGCCGAGCGTCGCGGCGGCCGAGCCGCCGGCCAGGCCGGTGCCGACGACGATGACGGTGAGCTTGCGCTTGTTGGCCGGGTTGACCAGCTTGGCCGAGAAACGGCGCTTGTCCCAGCGGTCCTCGATGGGGCCCTCGGGGGCCTTGGTGTCGCGGATCGGCTCGCCGACGCTGTAGTTCACTTGACCGCTCCGATCGTCACGGCGAGGGGGACGGCGAGGAAGCCCAGCACCAGCACGGCGGACAGGATCGCGGCTCCGACGTTGAGCAGGTGGCGGGTGCGCCCGCCGGCCAGGCCGAGGGTCTGGAAGGCGCTCCACAGGCCGTGGCGCAGGTGCAGGCCGAGCATGATCATGGCGATGACGTAGAACGCGGTCACCCACCAGCGCGAGGGCTCGAAGCCCGCGATGACGCGGTCGTACGGCGTGGCGGCGCCGCCCTTGGGGTTGACCACGCCGAAGGTCAGGTCGAGCAGGTGCCAGACGACGAAGAGCACGATGATGACGCCGCCGTAACGCATGGTGTGCACGACGTAGCCGCCGGCCTGCGACTTCCTCTTGGCCGCGTACTTGACCGGGCGCGCCTTGGCCGCGCGGCGGGCCAGCGAGACCGCCGCCCACATGTGCAGCGCCACGGCCGCGGCGAGCGCGATCTCGGTGAGGGTGAGCAAGGTCCTGGCCGGCAACGCCGGCTCCCCGGCGGTGCGCAGCCACTCGGCGTAGGAGTTGAAGGTCTCCGCGCCCAGGAACAGTTTGGCGTTGCCGATCATGTGACCGATGAGGAAGAGCACCAGCACGGCGCCGCTGACGGCCATGACGGCCTTCTTGCCGTTGGACGACCGGAAGAAGCCGGACAGCCCCTTGCCGCGGCGCGGTGGCCGCTTCGGGGTCTGGGGGGGTGCGGTGCGCGGCGTCACCACACGGGTGGCGGCGCCTCGTTCTATCGTCGATGTCACGCTTGCCGACGTTAGGCATGGGCGGCTCAGGCGTCCAAGTCACGAAATGCCTGGTCTCGATAGCCATGCGCTATTCCCCGTGGCTCTGCGAGAACGGCATGCCCGCGTGCCGCCGCCGATGCGAGCAATCTCACAGGTCGCGCCGCCTCGGGACCCCGGTGCGGTCGCGACAAGCCCGTACGCTGGGAAACGTGCAGCTACAGCAACTCGCCTCCTTCGTCGCTGTGGCCGAGACCTCGCACTTCACGCACGCGGCCGAGCGCATGCGCCTCGCCCAGCCCTCCCTCAGCAAGCAGATCAAGACCCTTGAGGCCGAGCTCGGGGCCGCGCTGTTCAGCCGCGCCCGGGGCAACGTGACGCTCACGCCCGCGGGCGAGGCGCTCCTCCCTCTGGCCCGCCGCATGCTCGCCGACGCCGACACCGCCCGCCGCGAGGTCGCCGAGCTGGCCGGGCTGCGCCGCGGCCGGGTGCGGCTCGGCGCGACGCCGTCGCTGTGCGCCGGCCTGCTCGCGGACGTGCTGGCCCGGTTCCACGGCGACTATCCCGGCATCGACCTGCTGGTCGAGGAGGGCGGGTCCCGCGACCTGGTCCGCGACCTCGCCCGCGGCCAGCTGGACCTCGCCCTGATCATCCTGCCGCTGCAGAGCAACGATCCTTCGCTGGTGACCGAGGAGATCCTCAAGGAGAACCTCGTCGTCGCCTCACCGTCCGGCGCGCAGGGGCGCAAGGCCTACGTGAAGATCGAAGAGCTGCGCGGCCGCCCGCTCGTGATGTTCCGCCGCGGCTACGACCTGCGCGAGGCGACGTTGAACGCCTGCCGCCAGGCGGGGTTCGAGCCGCGGTTCGCCGTCGAGGGCGGTGAGATGGACGCCGTGCTGCGCTTCGTGGAGGCCGGGCTGGGCGTGGCTGTGGTGCCGTCGATGGTGCTGGACGGGCGGCCGGGGCTGTCGGGCACTCCCCTGGCCCCGCCGGGGCTCGGCCGCACAATAGCGCTCGCTCATCGCAAGGACGTCGAACCGACCAGGGCCGCGCAGGCCTTCCGCGCTACGCTTCTCTCTTATCTGTCGCAGTCAGCGGAGGAGGGATCGCTGCCGCAGGGCGTGATGCTCGCCGACCTTCCGGGCGTGTAACGCGCAGGGGTTACAAAACGGTACATGCACGGCGTTTCATATTCATCTGGACCCCCGAGTCAGGGTTTTCTACTTCCATGCGTCGGAACGACTTTCGCTATATGGTGCAGGGCAACAGGCAAGGTCAACCATCACGTCTCAAGAGGAATCAGTGACCGCGCTCTCGCCAGGCACCCCGGCGGCGCCCCACGAGATGCAGACCATCCTCCTCATCGAGGACGACGCGGGTGACGCGTTCCTCGTGGAGGAGCTGCTGGCCGGAGCGCCGACGCCTCCCAAGATCATTTGGGCTCGCACCCTGGCCGAGAGCCGTGACCGGCTGACCGAAGACGTGCAGTGTGTGGTGGTCGACCTGTCGCTGCCCGACGCCACGGGGCTGGAGGCCCTCCGTCAGGTGCTCACGATGGCCCCGAACACCGCCGTGCTCGTGCTGACCGGCCTGAACGACGCCCACGTCGGCGTCGAGGCCGTCGCCGCCGGCGCCCAGGACTACCTGGTCAAGCAGGACGTCGACGAGCGCCTGCTCGCCCGTGCCATCAGCTACGCCATCGAGCGCAAGCGTGCCGACCTCGCCCAGCGCAATCTCGCCGACGCCCAGCACCTCAGCCGCGAGAACGCCCGCCTGGAGCACGGCCTGCTGCCCGTCCCCATGCTCAAGAAGGAGATGGAACGCGACGGGCTGCAGCACCAGGCCCGCTACCTGCCCGGACGCCGCCAGGCCCTGCTGGCGGGCGACTTCTGGGACACCGTCCAGACCCCCGACGGCTCGGTCCACGTCGTCATCGGCGACGTGTGCGGCCACGGCCCCGACGAGGCGGCGCTCGGCGTCGCGCTGCGCATCGCCTGGCGCACGCTCGTGCTCGCCGGCCACACCGGCAACGAGCTGCTGACGACCCTCGAGGCCGTGCTGCGCAACGAGCGCAAGTCGCCCGAGATCTTCACCACCATGTGCACGGTGACGATCGACCCCTGCCTGCGCAAGGCCAGGCTCCACGTCGTCGGGCATCCGCCGCCCGTGTGGGTGCGCGGCGGGGTGGACGGCGGCATCCTCGACGTGGTGCCCGACACCCCCTCCGGCCCGCCGCTCGGCATCTTCACCAACGTCGAATGGTCCACGATCGACCTCGACCTCGGCGACGACTGGTCGATGCTGCTGTACACCGACGGCCTGATCGAGGCGACGGTGGGCGGCGGCCCCGATCTGCTCGGCACCGAAGGCCTCATCCGCCTCATCCGCGAGCAGGGCGAGATCGACCTCGACCGCATCATCACCTCGGTCCAGGAAATGCACAGGGACGCGCTCAGCGACGACCTGGCGGCCGTGCTCGTCGGCCGCAGGCCTCCCCCGTGACCGACCTGGCGCCACTGCCCGCGCCCGAGCCGCCGAGCGGCGTCGGGCGGCTGCCTCTCGGGCGGTGGTTCGCCATCACCGGGATGCTCGTCGCGCTGGCCTTCACCCTGGGGACGGCCGTGACGGTCATGACGGTCGAACGCCTCCGGGTCGCCCGCGAGTCCGTCGTCGACGTGATCGACCCGGCCGTCCTGCACACCCTGGAGATCTCCACGGCCCTGTCGGCCGAGGAAGGCTCTATCCGCGCCTACGGGCGCACCAACGAAGACCAGTACCTGCGCGACTACCAGGAGGGCGTCCGGGCCGAGGCGGCCGCCACGGCCCGGCTCGGCGCCCTGGTGGCCCGCATGGGCGACCCGACCGTCGGCGCCGACCACGAACGGCTGATCGCCGCCTCGGCGGCCTGGCGCCGCGACTACGCCGACGTCGTGATCGCCAAGGTGCCCACCCTGAAGACCGGCACCGCCACCGCCTACGCCCCGGTCAACACCCGGCGCTTCACCGCCGTGCGCTCGGCCCTGTCCGCCCAGCAGAAGAACCTCGGCCGTCTGCACGACGTCGGCAGCGCGCGCATAGAAGCGGGCTGGCGCGCCTTCTACCTCATCCTCATCGTGATAGCCGCGATGTTCGTCGGCGCGGCGGTGGCCTTCACGCTCATCGTCAGGTACATCGTGCTGCGGCCGATCTCCCAGCTCACCCGGCAGGTGCGCGCGGTGGGGCAGGGCGACTTCGAGCACACCCTGCGGGTGCACCGGCCGGCCGAGCTGGCGGAGCTGTCGGGCCGCGTGGACGCCATGCGCGGGCGCATGCTGCGCGAGTGGCGCCGGGCCGCCGACGCCCAGCGGCTGCTGTCCGACCAGGCGGCCGAGCTGCGCCGCTCCAACGCCGAGCTCGAGCAGTTCGCGTACGTGGCCAGCCACGACCTGCAAGAGCCGCTGCGGAAGGTGGCGAGCTTCACCCAGATGCTCGACCAGCGGTACGGCGACCAGCTCGACGAGCGCGCGAAGCAGTACGTCAAGTTCGCCGTGGACGGCGCGAAACGTATGCAGCTCCTCATCAATGATCTACTGAACCTTTCACGCGTGGGCCGGGTGGGCGGCGAGAAGGCCGCCACGGACATGGAGAAGGTCCTCGAGACCGCCGTGGGCAACGTCTCGGCGAAGATCGAGGACACCGACGCCGTCGTCACGCACGACCCGCTGCCGACGGTGTACGGGGACCGTGTCCTGCTCGCCCAACTCCTCCAGAACCTCATCGGCAACGCCTTGAAGTTCCGTTCAGAGCGGTTGCCCCGTGTCCACATCTCGGCACGGCAAGAGGGCGACACGTGGGAGTTCGCCTGCGCCGACAATGGCATCGGCATCGACAGCAAGTACGCTGATCGAATCTTCCTGATTTTTCAGCGTTTACACCCCCGGGATGTGTATCCCGGGACCGGCATCGGCCTGGCGCTGTGCCGGAAGATCGTCGAATACCACGGCGGCAAGATCTGGCTGGACGAGCCCGACCCCGACAGTCCGGGCACCACCTTCCGCTGGACCCTGCCCGCGAGCACTGGAGATCAGCATGGATGACTACCGCTTCATCGACGTCCTGCTCGTCGAGGACGACCCTGGAGACGTCCTGCTGACGAAGGAGGCGTTCGAGCACAACAAGGTGCAGAACAAGCTGCACGTCGTCAGCGACGGCGAGCAGGCCATGGCGTTCCTGCGCCAGCAGGACCCCTACTTGGACGCGCCGAGGCCCGACCTGATCCTGCTCGACCTCAACCTGCCCCGCAAGGACGGCAGGGAGGTGCTCGAGGACATCAAGGCCGACGCCGACCTGCGCAGCATCCCGGTGGTGGTGCTCACGACCTCCGAGGCCGAGGAGGACATCCTGCGCAGTTACCACCTGCACGCCAACGCCTACGTGGCCAAGCCGGTGGACTTCGACCAGTTCATCAAGGTCGTCCGTCAGATCGACGATTTCTTCGTGACGGTGGTGAAACTGCCAAGGAACGGTCAACGTCCGTGACCTCGTGACACGCACCTGACAGGGACGTGATAGGAATCACACGAGGTAGGCCGAAAAAGTGAGTGACCCTTCTCACACGCGGGGTACCCACCGTCGTAACGTAGACCCCCACCGGCCCGCGCGCGGCTGTGCGACCGGCGCGAACCACGACGCGCGCGGCATCCAGCCCTACGTGAAAGCCCGGACCCCCCACCTTTGAGATCAGAGGGGTCCGCGGGAGGTGGAGAGTTCTCCGATGACCCAGACAACGGCCGGACGGCCGATCAACGACCCGGGGCAAAGGAAGCAGCGGGCCCAGTTCGGCGTCCGCACCCTGCGCACGGACCGATGGTGGCTCGCACCGGCCATCACATTCGCGGCGCTCGCGTCATTCCTCGTCTACGGCTTTTGGGCGATCTTCGACAAGAGCTATTTCATCGAGCCCTATATCGCCCCCTTCTCGTCGCCCTGCCTGACGTCCAGCTGCCCGGAGGGTGCGCGCTTCCTCGGGATCACCATCTTCGGCGACTGGTGGACGCTGCCGCCCGGCATTCTCATTCTCGGCCTGCCGGCCGGTTTCCGTCTCACCTGTTACTACTACCGCAAGGGCTACTACCGCGCGTTCTGGCTCTCGCCGCCGGCCTGCGCCGTGGCCGAGCCGCACAAGAAGTACACCGGTGAGACCCGCCTTCCGCTGATCATGCAGAACATCCACCGCTACTTCTTCTACGGCGCCGTCCTGATCGCCCTGGTGCTCACCTGGGACGCGGTGCTGGCCCTGCGGGACGAGAACGGCGCCTGGGGCCACGTCGGCCTCGGCACGATCATCCTGTGGGTCAACGTGGTGCTGATCTGGGCGTACACGCTGAGCTGCCACTCCTGCCGTCACATCACGGCCGGGCGGCTCAACCACTTCTCCAAGCACCCGCTGCGCTACAAGATGTGGACCTTCGTCTCCAAGCTGAACCGGCGGCACATGCTTTTGGCCTGGCTCTCCATGTACTCGGTCATGATCGCCGACCTCTACGTGCGGCTCGTCGCCAAGGGCATCGTCAACTTCCCGTTCGCGTAAGGAACACCAGTGGATATCGAGCGTCACGAATACGACGTCGTCGTCATCGGAGCGGGCGGCGCGGGACTGCGGGCGGCGATCGAGGCCCGGCAGCAGGGCAAGCGAACGGCCATCGTCTGCAAGTCGCTGTTCGGCAAGGCCCACACGGTCATGGCCGAGGGCGGGGCCGCGGCCGCCATGGGCAACGTCAACCCGGCCGACAACTGGATGGTGCACTTCCGTGACACCATGCGCGGCGGGAAGTTCCTCAACAACTGGCGCATGGCCGAGCTGCACGCCAAGGAGGCCCCCGACCGGGTCTGGGAGCTTGAGGCCTGGGGCGCGCTGTTCGACCGCACCAAGGACGGCAAGATCAGCCAGCGCAACTTCGGCGGCCACGAGTACCCGCGTCTCGCCCACGTCGGCGACCGCACCGGCCTGGAGCTGATCCGCACGCTCCAGCAGCGCGTCGTCGCCCTCCAGCAGGAGGACGAGAAGCTGCACGGCGACCCCGAGGCGTACATCAAGGTCTTCGCCGAGTGCACGATCACCCAGCTGCTCAAGGACGGCCCCGGCCCGGAGGCCGCGATCAGCGGCGCCTTCGGCTACTGGCGCGAGACCGGCCGGCTGATCTGCTTCGACGCCCCGGCGGTCGTGCTGGCCACCGGCGGCATCGGCAAGTCCTACGTGGTGACCTCCAACTCCTGGGAGTACACCGGCGACGGGCACGCGCTCGCGCTGCTCGCGGGGGCCAAGCTCATCAACATGGAGTTCATCCAGTTCCACCCGACCGGCATGGTCTGGCCGCCGTCGGTGCGCGGCATCCTCGTCACCGAGTCCGTGCGCGGCGACGGCGGGGTGCTGCGCAACTCCGAGGGCAAGCGGTTCATGTTCGACTACATCCCCGAGGTGTTCAAGGACAAGTACGCCACCACCGAGGCCGAGGCCGACCGCTGGTACGACGACCAGGCCGGAAACCGCCGCCCTCCGGAGCTGCTGCCGCGTGACGAGGTCGCCCGCGCGATCAACTCCGAGGTGAAGGCCGGGCGCAACTCCCCGCACGGCGGCGTGTTCCTGGACGTGTCGAGCCGCCTGCCCGCCACCGAGATCGTCAAGCGGCTGCCGTCGATGCACCACCAGTTCAAGGAGCTGGCCGACGTCGACATCACCGCCGAGCCCATGGAGGTCGGCCCGACCTGCCACTACATCATGGGCGGCGTGGAGGTCGACGCCGACACCGGCGCCTCGTCCGTGCCCGGCCTGTTCGCGGCGGGCGAGGTCTCCGGCGGCATGCACGGGTCCAACCGGCTCGGCGGCAACTCGCTGTCCGACCTGCTGGTGTTCGGCCGCCGCGCCGGAGCCGGCGCCGCCGGGTACGTCGACGGCCTCGCCGCCCGGCCGGTCACCCCGGCCGAGACGATGAAGACCGCCGAACTGGAGGCCGTCGCCCCCCTCTCGCGGACCGGCGGGGAGAACCCCTACGAGGTGCACAGCGAGCTGCAGCGCACGATGAACGAGCTCGTCGGCATCATCCGCAAGGCCGAGGAGGTCAAGGAGGCCCTGGAGGTCGTCGAGAAGCTCAAGGAGCGCGCCGCCAACACCGGCGCGCCGGGCGGGCGCATCTACAACCCCGGCTGGCACCTGGCCATCGACCTGCGGAACATGCTGCTGGTGTCCGAGTGCGTCGCCCGCGCGGCGCTGATCCGCGAAGAGAGCCGCGGCGGCCACACCCGCGACGACTTCCCGGGCATGTCGGCCGAATGGCGGCGCAAGCTGCTGCGGTGCGCGGTCACCTCCGACGGCCAGGTCACCGTCGAGGAGGCCGAGCAGCCTTCCATGCGCGACGACCTGATCAAACTGTTCGACCGGGCGGAACTGAGTAAGTACGTCACCGCCGAAGAACTGGCGGACTACGACGCGCTCGTTAAGGAGTCCTGATGGGTTACAAGGCCAAGTTCCGCATCTGGCGCGGCGAAGGCGGCGAGGGCAAGCTCGAGGACTTCGTCGTCGAGGTCAACGAGGGCGAGGTGGTCCTCGACGTCATCCACAGGCTCCAGGCCACGCAGACCCCCGACCTCGCGGTGCGGTGGAACTGCAAGGCCGGCAAGTGCGGCTCCTGCTCGGTGGAGATCAACGGCAAGCCGCGGCTCGGCTGCATGACCCGCATGTCCACCTTCACGGAGGACGAGACGATCACCGTGACCCCGATGCGGACATTCCCCGTCATCAAGGACCTGGTCACGGACGTGTCGTACAACTACCAGAAGGCGCGGGAGATCCCGTCGTTCACCCCGCCGCAGGGCGTCAAGCCCGGCGAGTACCGCATGCAGCAGATCGACGTCGAGCGGTCCCAGGAGTTCCGCAAGTGCATCGAGTGCTTCATGTGCAACAACGTGTGCCACGTCATCCGCGACCACGAGGAGAACAAGCCGGCGTTCGCCGGTCCGCGCTTCCTCATGCGCATCGCCGAACTCGACATGCACCCGTACGACGTGACCGACCGCAAGCAGTCGGCGCAGGAGGAGCACGGTCTCGGCTACTGCAACATCACCAAGTGCTGCACCGAGGTCTGCCCCGAACACATCAAGATCACTGACAACGCGCTGATCCCTATGAAGGAGCGCGTCGTCGACCGCAAGTACGACCCGCTGGTCTGGCTCGGCAACAAGATCTTCAAGCGCTCGAGCTCGTCCGGCTCCACCGCGGGCAAGACCGGCTGATCCCAGCCCACCCCCCAGCCCGAGACCCCGAGGTCTCGGGCTGGTCGTTTTCCCGCCCGGACCGGCCGGCCGCTATCGCGCCGGCGGAACCGTCCGCGGGCGAGGCATGAAAGGACGCGCGAGCGTCAGAGCGGCACGCGAGCCGGTCAGGAAGGCTTCTTGCGGCGGAGGCGGCCGAGGATGCCGCCGCGCGGCTCGCCGGCGGGGGCGGCGCCGGGCAGCGGGGCCTGCAGGGTGGCGCCCGGCCGGTCGGACGGCGGTGTGCCGGCCCCCGGCGTCCACAGCACTGGAGCGGGCTGATCGGCGTTCTGCGCGCCCGCGGCGGGCATGGTCATGGTCGCGTCGGCGCCGGGGCCGGAAGGCCCTCCCGCGCCCTCACGGGGCCACTGGTCGGCGGGGCCGGCCATCCCCGCCGGCAGCGCGATCTGGCCGGGCGCGCCCGGCTGGTCGTACATCGCACCGTAAGCGTCGGGCGCGGCGTACCCCTGCTGGACGTAACCCTGCGCGTCGAACGGGCCGCCGAGCCCCTGCGGGCCCTGGCCGGGCGCGCCCGGAACACCGGGGTATCCCTGCACCGGCACGAAGCTGATGATCGGCGCGTACGCCGTCCCCCCGTGGTAGATCGGGTAACCCGGCATCGGCACGCCGCCGGGGAAGTCGTCACCGCGGTGCCTGCCCGGCGAACGGGGGCCCGCCTTGCGGACCGCCGCCGCGTGCGCCAGCCGCCTGACCCGCCCCTCGAAGATCAGCACGCCGAGCATGACCAGGACGGCCAGCAGCACGCCGGGGATGGCGAGCTTCCTGCTCAGCGTGAGCTGGTCGTACTCGGGAGAGGCGTTGCGGATCTCGATCGGCACCGAGTCGGGCGTCGGGTCGTCGAACGACGGAGCCGCGTCCAGCGCCTCCGAAGGGCTCGGCGTCGGCGTCGGCGTCGCCAAGGCGAGCGACACCATCGGATCGGGCGCCGGCGACTCCGCGGCCGGAGTCGTGGCGGGCACGAGCGGCGGATTGGACGGGATCACCGGCTCGGTGGTCGGCGTGTTCTGGATGGTGGGCGGCGGCGCGAGCGGAGCCGTCTTCGTCGCCGACGCCGTGGGCTTCGGGGGCTTCGCGGTCTTCGTGGCCGTCTTGGTCGGCCGCGGAGTCACCGTCCTCGTGCGGGTGACCGTCGGGTCAGGGCTCTCGGTGATCGTCACCGTCACGGTGGGATCGGGGCCCTCGGGCTCGGGGTCGGCCCCGGGGTCGTCGGTGATGGTCGGATCGGTCGGCTCCACCTGAGTGGGGTCGGCCATCACGACCTGGGCCGCGTTCGCCCGGGGTGCCGTCATCGGGGCGGTGGCGAGCAGGACGACGCCGGTCAGCCCCAGCGCGCCCACCACTGCGGACGCTGCCGTCACACGCACGCGTCCGCTCACCGTCGCTGCCCTCCGCTGGCCACCTTGCCGATCACTAAGGAAATACTAGACCGGCCAAAGTAACAGTAAAGGACGTTTGACCACAGAGTTCCTTCTACTCCTCGGTTTTCGCGCCCTACTCCTCGGATTTCCGCGCCGCGAACCGCCGCCGGAGCCTCAATTGCAGCCACAGCGCCGCCATCAAGAGCACCACTGCGGCTCCGGCCGCGGGCAGGCCGCGGATCATCTCGAGGTTGCCGCTCTCGGGGTCGGCCATCACGCCCTGCCTCGCCGGCACGGCGTCCTTCGACGGCGGAGCGCCCGCGGGAGGCCCCTGCGGGACGCCGCCGGGAACGGCCCCCGGAAGAACGACCCCCGGCGCGACACCCCCGGGAACGGCCCCCGGAGGGACGGCCCCTGGTGCGACCATGCCTTGCGCCGCCCCTGGCTGGACGGCCCCCGGCTGCGCGCCCGCGACCTGCGGCACGGCCCCGGCCTGAGCCTGAGCGGCCACCGGGCCCGGAACGCCCTGCCCGGGAACGCCCTGCCCGGGAACGCCCTGCCCGGGAACGGCCTGACCGAGGACGGCCTGCCCTGCCCCCTGGCCGCGCGCTCCGGCCTGGCCCGGGACCCCTCCCAGGCCGGGCACCCCCGCCTGGCCGGGGACCTGCCCTTGAGCGACCACCCCGGGCTGTCCGGGAAGTCGTCCTTGCCCCACCCCTGCCTGACCGGGAAGCCGTCCCTGGGCCCCGGCCTGTCCTGGCAAGACGCCATGGGCCTGGATGGGAGGCACCGCATGCGCCTTCCCCGCCGTCCTGTGGCCGGCGCCCGGAGCGGTGATCGGCCCCCTGGCCCGCGCGGGGCTCGGCGCCGGCGCGGGCGGCGCCGGCGGCACCGCCAGAGGCAGCCGCACACTCGCGCTCGTCATCGGCGCCACCTGGGGAGCCGGGATCGGGGCCAGGAAGGGCATGGGTGCGGGAAGGCGGACCGGACGGGGCTGGAGAACCTGCTCCGGCCGCGGCTGGACACCGGGCGCGGGATGCGGGATCAGCGGCGCGGGGCGCCAGGCGGGCGCGGAGTCCGCGGTGGCCCGCGACGCGTCGGGCTTCGCCGCCCGGTGCCGCTTGCGTCCTTCGGCGCGCGACGGGTGCGCGACGTCAGGTCCGCCCGGGAGCGGGGCCAAGAGACCCGGCGCCGGCTGCCCTCCGGCCATCTCGCGCACGGAGTCCGGCACGGACGCCTCCCCGGCCAGTCCGTGCGGGACATCCGGCACGGGCCACCCCTGCGGCCGCGCCTCGCCTTCCGGAACCGGCCCGCCCGCGAGAGCGGACTTCGCCTCCGGGGCGGACCGGCCCTCGACGGACTCGAGGTTCGGAGCGGACCCGCCCGCGGGCGCCGGCCCGGCCCCGGGAACCGCCCCGCCCTCGACGGACGTGCCGTTCGGAACGAACCCACCGGCGTTCGGAACGAACCCGCCGATGCTCGGAACGAAACCACCGGTGCTCGGGACGACCTCGCCGATGCTCGGAACGAGCCCACCGGCGTTCGGGACGGGCCCGCCTTGGGCGGGCTCGGCCGCGGAAGCCGCGCCGGGTTCCGGTGCGTCCGGAGCGGCCTTGCCCCCGGAAGGCGCTCCCTTGGAGCCCTGCGCGAGCCCGGCGCCGGAGACTTCACCGGAGGATGCCTGCCTCGGACCGGGCTCTGCCGGCTTGCCCCCCTTCTCCGGCTTGAGGGCGATGGCGCCTTCCCCGTGCTTCACGGGAGGCGTACCGGCCTCCGGCTTGGCCGACGCGGACTCCTGTCCCGGCTCGAGGAGGACGGTGCCCTGCCCTGGCTTGGGTGACACGGCGCTCTGTCCCGGTTTCAGGGGTGTTGCGGCTTTCGCGGGCTTGTGGGTGGTGGCGCCGCTCCGCTCGGACTTCGCTTCCGGCGCGGGTGCGCCGGATGCCTTGGCATGCCCGTCCGCCGAGGCGGTCGTACCACGGGCGTCGCTGGTGACATTGGTGTAGCCCGTGCCGTCCGTGCCTGTGCTGCCGGTGCCGGTGCCGGTGCCGGTGCCGTCGATGTCAGCGATGTCGTCGGCGGAGTCGGTGTCCGCGGCGTCGTCGGTGATGTCGGCGGCTTCGCTGGTGTCGGTGTCGTCATCGTCGCCACCGGCGGCGGAGCGCTCGCCCGCGGGCTCCGCGCCCCGCCGCGCGGGCTTCGCGAGCTCCAGGTCCCGCTCCGCGAGCGCCACGAGCCGGGCCAGCTCGGGCTGATCGGTGCTCAGTGCCCGGCCGCCGGACCTCGTCTCAGCCGTGGCCGGCGCGCTCACGCCCGCGGGCGCCTTCCGCGCGTGCTCGGCGCCGGCCGAGCCCGGCGCGGTGCCGTCGGTCGTCGTGAGCTCGCCGAACCCCTTCTCGTCGATGCGGAGCTTGGCGTCCGCCATGCGCCGGATCCACTGGACGCCGTCGGGGCCGCGCATGTGGGCGATCGCGGCGACGCCGATCTCGTCCGCCTCTGCGGGGACCCGCACCGCGACGTCGACGTCCTTGGTGCCGGCCGTCTCTTTGAAGTCGCACACCTGCAGGCGCGCGGCGGGCTGGACCGGCGTGCGGGCGAAGTCCTCGCAGCCGACCGAGGACGGCGCGCCGGCCGGGGACGCGGCCACCGCCACCCGGGCGTGACCTGCCTGCCCGTCGAGACGCACGCGGAAGTGGAGCACGTCGCCCGCGTGGATGGGCCCGCCCTGCCCGGCCGGACGGCCGCCCGGCATCAGGCGCACGGTGAGCTTGGCGCTCTCTGCGGAATCGGACGGGTCGGTCGACCCGCGTTCCGCCGCGCGTGCGACGAGAGGCGGTGTTCCGCCTCCTAGAACCAGCGCGCCAGCGCCGACGACGGACATCACCCGAGCACGTTGCCACCAACCGGCCACTGCGGAACCCCACTCCCCCGATACGACGCGCGACAAACTCGTCACTTTCTGTAACTGTTATCTCACGCGGCGGCGGGGTTCAACCCTCAGGGATCAGATCTTGGACGACCCTGACGATCGGCAGGTCGGCGGGCAGCCACGCTATGTCGTAGAGCTCGTCAGGGGCCAGCCAGCGGAGCGCCAAATGTTCGTGGGGGTGGGGCACTCCGGAAACCAGCCGAGCCAGCCAGACGCGCATGACGTAACCGGGGCTGAGGGGCCAGTCGCCGCCGATGCGGTCGCCGACCGCGATGCCGACGCCGAGTTCCTCCTGGCACTCGCGAATCAGCGCCTCGTGATCGCTCTCGCCGGGGTCGACCTTGCCGCCGGGGAATTCCCATCCGCCGGCCATCGCCGGAGGACCGGCGCGCTGGGCGGCCAGCAGTCTGCCCCCTTCGACGATGGCCGCCGCCACAACAATCTTCTCCATGCGGGTAAAGACTAAGGAGTCCGCCGCCGATTCGGCGCTCGGAAGCCCCTGATGCCCGAAAGGTGAAGGGTTACCCCGGTCGCGCTTCAGGTGATCGCCGGCCGCGCGACCCCCGTCCCCGAGCCTGCTCCCCAAGACGTGAGACTTGACTCTCACAATATGTGAGAGGAAACTCTCACAATATGGAGACAGGCAACCGGCTGGGCGATATCGAGATCACCGATCCGAAGGCGATGCGGGCCCTGGCACATCCGGTGCGGCTGGCGATCCTCGAGCGCCTGCAGCGGCACGGGCCGGCGACGGCGACGCAACTCGCGCCCGACGTGGGAGCGACCCCGTCGGTGACGAGCTGGCATCTGCGGCATCTGGCGGGCTTCGGCCTGGTCCGCGACGCCGAACCCGGCCCGGACCGTCGCCAGCGGCGGTGGGAGGCGGTGGCGCGCGGCTTCCGGTTCGAGACGCCGGAAGATCCCGACGATGAGGAGGGCACGTCGGCCGCGCGGGTCCTGTCCCGGGAGATGTTCCTGCGATCCGGAGCCCTGCCGAACCGGTGGGCCGCCGAGATCGAGCCCGACCTCGAACCGGCGTGGCGACGGCTCGCGGGTCTGGCCGACACCCGCGTCGTCGTCTCCGCCCATGAACTCGCCGCCATCGAGGACGCGATCGAGCGCGTCCTCGCGCCCTACGTGACGCGTGACGCGGCCGCGCGGCCGGCCGACGGCCGTGGCGTCCGGCTGCTGCGTTACGTCCTGCCGGAGGGCGCCGGGGAGTGGACCGGTGGGACGTCATGAGCGCCGCGGACCAGGCCGTGGCCGTATCACTGTGGCGTGATCGGCGGTTCCGTCGTTTCTGGGCCGGCCAGTCCGTCTCGCAGTTCGGCGACCGGATCACCGAACTGGCCCTGCCGCTGATCGCCGTGGGGGCGCTGCACGCCTCGGCCGACCAGGTGGCGTGGCTGACCGCGCTCATCTGGGCCCCGAACCTGCTCGCGATCGTCCTCGGCGCCTGGGTCGACCAGCGCGCCGGCAAGCGGCGCCTGATGGTTCTCGCGGACCTGGTGCGCGCCGCGGTACTGCTCTCCCTTCCGGCCGCCTATCTGCTGGGGGCGGTGACGCTGAGTCATCTGTACGCCGTGGCGTTGCTGACCGGCGCCGCAGGGGTGCTGTTCAATACCGCCTACTCGCCGTTCTTCGCCCATTTGGTGCCCCGGTCGTCCTACGTCGACGCGAACAGCAAGCTCAGCGCCAGCCGGTCCGCGTCGTACGTCGCCGGACCGGCGATCGGTGGTGCTCTGGTCCAGGCGTTGACCGCTCCCGTCGCCATCGTCGTCGACGCCCTGACGTTCCTGGCGTCCGCGGTTCTGGTCGGCCGGGTTTCGATCGACGAACCGCCGGTCGCCCACGACCAGGCGGCGCCCATGCTGCTGCGGCGCGCCAAAGAGGGACTGGCGTTCGTCATCCGTCACCCGGTGCTGCGGGCGGCCCTCGGGTGCGCGGCGACCGTCAACTTCTTCACCTTCGTCGCGGGCAGCGGGCTGATCGTGCTGTTCGCCAGCCGGAACCTCGGACTGACCGCGGGAGTCATCGGCATGGCGTTCGGCATCGGCGCCATCGGCTCGCTCCTCGGCGCGGTGATCGCCCCGAAGATCTCACGAAGGTTCGGCGTGGGCCGCAGCATCGTCGTGGGCGCTGTGTTGTTCCCCGCGCCGATCGCCATCGCCGCCGCCGCGGACGGCCCCCTCTGGGCTCGCGCCGGAGCGTTGGCCCTGGTCGAGTTCCTCTCCGGCGTCGGCGTCATGCTGTTCGACGTCAACCTCAACTCCCTTCAGGCGAACGTGATCCCCGATGGCATGCGCAGTCGGGTGGCCGGCGCGTTCAGCACCATCAATTACGGCGTACGCCCTGTGGGCGCCGTCGTCGGCGGCCTTCTCGCCACCCTCGTCGGCCTGCGGGCGACCCTCCTGATCGCCGCCGTCGGCGGAGCGCTTTCGCTGCTCTGGCTGCTGCCCTCGCCGATACCGCGCATCCGCTCCTTGACCTCCGGCGATCCGGTGACTCCGGACAGGCGACACGGACGCGGACGCACGACCAATCCGCTTTCTTCCTCACTTCCCTGATGAACAGCGCAAAATTGCTCATAAGACTTCACAAATCGACTAAATCATCATAAAGGCCTACAGGCACGAGCCAGCAGAATACGGATTTCCCGTACGTCGCCCACCGCATTCCTTCACTATTGCTCGGGACACGAGAAGAGAACCGTCGCAAGGAGCAATGCGTGGATTCCGACGTCGATGAGGTGCTGGTCGCCGACATCGCCAGGACGATGGTCGCGGAGGTGCGACCGGCCGAGTTGCCGACGTTCAGGGCGGTGAGCAAAGCGTATTTCGCCGATCCCGCGCGTTCGCTGGCGGGCGGGAACGGCGGGGGCGGGCCATTGCGCATAGGCGACACCGGCATCGTGCTGCTGCTGACGCCGGTGGCGCTCGCCGCGGCGACCGAAGTGGCGCAATACCTGTTCAGTGAGACGATCCGACCTTCGGTCAGACGTGGCGGGGCCGCGATACGACGACTCTTCCGTGGCGCGGGCACGGCCGCCGAACCGGCCGAGGTGCCTGTCGAACTGACCGGCGAGCAATGGGCGCAGGTCCACCGGATCGTCGTGGACGTGGCACACCGGTGCGGCGTCGAGCACGATATGGCACAGGTCATGGCCGATGCCGTGGTCGGCGCGGGCCGGCGCGCGGGCTCGATCGACCCGCGATGACCACTGCGGCCGCGCCCGGCCGGCCGGCCGGGCATCCGGGTCCGGCACGGCATTCGAGAGGGCGGCCCCATCCGGCACCGCCAGGGACGACCGTCCTGTTCGGCCTTCTGATCAGCACCGTCCTGGTCACCAGTTCGATCATCTACATGTTCCTGTGGACCCTCGTGGTGCCCGCGAACGGTGTACGCATGGGGACGGTCATGCGGGCCTGCTTCGCCAAAGAATCAGCACTACAGTCGCTACCGGATACTGCGGAGAACATTTCCCGGTACGCGGACGCTGTGAGGCGGATCGCCGAATGCGTGCGCCCGACCTACCTCGACCAGATCTCGTGGGGCGTGTACGGCACGGGAGTGCTGTTCGGTGTGGCGGCCCTGATCTACTGGGCCTATCCGCTCTGGTTCGTGCGCAGGCGCGCCCTGACCCCGATACTCCGCGAGGACTGCCCCGAACTGGCCGACTACTTGGCCGAGTTGTCCAGGTCCGCCGGGCTGGACAGGGCGCCGGTGTTCCTGCTGGCTCCGTACGCCGCCACGTCGGGCGGGCTGGCCTTCGGCCGGGTCCGGCGGCGTTACGTGCAACTCGACGCGGGGCTGGTGGCCGGCTACACCACCGATCGTGCGAGGTTCCGGGCCGTGGTGCTGCACGAGCTGGCCCACCTGCGCAACCGGGACGTCGACACCACGTATCTGACGATGGCGATCTGGTGGTCGTTCGTCGCCCTCGCGCTGGCGCCGATGGTGGCGGTGAGCGTCCACCCCCTGCTGTTCAGGGCGCCGCTGCAGTGGCGGTTCCCCGGCGTCGGCTCCTCGATCAGCTTCGGGCTGGTGGCGCCGGTGCTGGTCGGCCTGGTGTACCTGACCCGCAACGCGATCCTGCGCGTCAGGGAGCTCCATGCCGACGCCCGCGTCACCGAGAGCGCCGCCGACGGCCACGAGGGCACGTCGCCCGCGCTCCGGGCACTGGTGAACGAGCTGAAGCCGCCGGGCCGATGGCGGGCCGCGTTCGGGACCCACCCCCACCCCCGGCGGCGGATCCACGCGATCGACGACCCCGCGGCCATGCTGGCGCCCAGGCTGTGGCAGCCGTTCGCCGCGGGGCTGGCCACCGCGATGATCAGCGTGAATCTGCGTTACATCCTCCTGCAGGCACTGCCCACCCCGGCCGTCTTCGCCACCGTCTGCACCGGCGTGATCTGTGTGCTCGGCCTGGCCGGTCCGCTGGTGGTGACGGTGTGGCGAGCGGCCGTCCACGCCCCGGACCGTCGCGTTCCTCCGCGGCCGCTCCTTGCGATGGCGGCCATGCTGGTCGCGGGGGTTCTGCTCGGCGAACAACTGTCCTGGCTGTCGATCTACACGCAGTGGACGCAGCTGACCTCCCGTGGCGCCGCGACGCTGCTGGTCACGACGGTGTTGTTGCTCTTCGGCGCGGTGACGCTGGCCGTCTGGACCTCATCGGTGGCACGGGCCGTGCTGAGCTCCGCGACGGGCGGCCCTCGGCGGGCTCTGCCCGCCGTCGTCGCCGGGGGCACCGCCGCGTTCGCCGTGTGGTTCGGGGTATGGATCGCCTGGCACGACACCCAGGAACTGCTCTCCTCCGGCCTTCTCGACCTCACGGCGCTCGCGCGGACGGGTGTTCCGGGCTGGTACCTGACCGTCACGCAGTGGGTCACGTATGCGAACCAGGCGCTCCTCTATCTGATCTACAACTCGCTGACCCTGCCCACCTTGGCCCTGCTCTGGCTCGTGCCGATCATGGTCTCCGCCCACCGGCGAAGATCACACGTGCACGCTCGGCCTCACCCGTACCGGATCGGCAGTGCCCTGGCGTGCGGTCTCGCCGGGGCCGCGCTGTTCACCGCGGCCGGCGCCGTCCTGGTGTACGCGCTGAAGAACGGTGTGCCGATCGCGGCGAGACGCGACGTCGAGCGGTTCCCCTACCTGGTCTACGCCAACTTCGTCGCCCTGGCCGTGGCGGCTCAGGCCGCGGTCGCCTTGCTCGTCTCCGCGCGTTCCCTGCGGCACCGTCCCGTGCTCGTACCGCTCGCGGTCATGGTCACCGGCCTGCTCTCCACCGCCGTCATGCAACTGGGCCTGAACACCCTGAGCCGGTGCGTCGACCTGTACGACAGCAGGCCACAACCGTGCTTCCGGGTGCCCGACGTGGTCTTCACCACCAACACGGTGCACGTCGTCATGGTCGCGGGGGTGGTCGCCGCCGTGCCCGCGGCACTGCTCGGAGCCCTGGTGCGAGCACTGCTCGACCGCCTGCGCCCGCCCCGGGCGAAGATCGGCCACCGCTTCCACGGCAGCCGGCGCTCCGCCATGCGGGACGCTTCCGCCGACGTCGTGACGCTGGTCATGGTGATCCTGATCGTGGCGGCACTCCTGGAGGCGCCGTACGCCTCCTCGATGTGGATCGGTTGAACCCGGCCTGACCTGAAGGCCCTTGAGGCACTGGCGGTGAACCCGGCAGAGCTCGTAGCGGCCCTGTGGGCCCTTCCGGGCCTTCATCAGGCCGACCCGCGGCCGGGGCGGCGTCCGTCGGGCCGGGGCGTCGGGCCGCGGGCCGGGGTTTCGGCTAGGTGACGCCGAGGCGTTTGAGCTGGCCCTGGACGTCGGAGTTCTGCAGAGGGCGGGTGTAGCCGACGATGTTGGGGCGGTCGCGGTAGGTGGTGACCTTGATCGGACCGCAGAGGGTGCACCGCGCCTCGATCATCTTGCCCGGCGAGACGACCATTCCGACGTGCCCGGGACTGCTGGCGGAGGTGCCCGGACCGGCGTTGAAGAAGACCAGGTCACCGGCCTGCTCGGCCCCCTTGTCGATCTTCACGCCGAACGGCCACTGGCCGAAGGTGGTGCGCGGGATGGACAGCCCGGCGGACCGGTAGGCCATGTAGATGATCCCTGAGCAGTCGAACCCGGCCGGCCCGGTGCCGCCCCAGCGGTACGGCTTTCCGCGCTGGGCGAGAGCGTAGGTGAGGATCTTCTTCACGACGTCGTCCGGGGCCGCCTCCACGATCGGGGTGTCGCAGGCCGGGTCGGCCTCGGGAGGCAGGTCGAGCGTGCCGTCCGTCGCGTAACGCCGGGCGATCTCCAGCACCTGCTCGACGTACCACATGGCGTGGTTGTAGACGAAGAGCGCGCGCTTGAGGTCACCCGGGGCGCCGTTGCGCTTGAGCATCTTGGCGGCGCCGAGGATGGCGTCGGCCGGGTTGTAGACGTCCCCCCAGCCGTCCCCGTCGCCGTCGGCGGCGTACCCGTTGAACTTGGACGAGACCTTGATCTTGGCCTTGCCGCCCCAGGTGCTGATCAGGAACTGCATGGGGCCCGCGGCGCCCGCGTAGTTGGTCCCGCTCTTCACTCCCGCGAGGTTGGACCGGCCGTGGTCGGTCTCGCGCTTGCCGACGGCCGCGAGCACCGTCCACTGGACGCCGATCTTCTTGCCGTGCTTCTTGTAAAGCTGCAGGTAGTCCGAGGGGATGTCGGACTGCGCGGTGTTCGAGACGTTCGTCACGTTGATGACGTCGCCGTCCTCGCAGTCGGTGGTCATGCCGCTGCCGCCGCCGAGAAAGGAGGGGAAGGTGCTCATCAGCATGGGCGCCATGACGAGCGTGATCATGACCACTCCGGCCAGCCCGAGAAGCAGCGCGATGCGCACCCGCGAGGTCACTGCGTGGTCTCCCCACCGGTGTCCCCGTCCTGCCCGGCGTCGGCGGGCTGCAGGTCGAACACCCGCCACTCGGCGCCCACCTGGGTGAGGGTGACCGCGTAGTCGGCGCTGCGGTCCTTCGGCCCGCTCTTGGCGGTGATCTGCTGGGCGGCCGTCACCACGAGCACGATCGAGTCGGCGGCGATGTCCCTGATCGACTTGAGCCGTCCCGTGCCCTGCGAGACGACCTCGTCGGCGCGGTTCTGCTCGACGGTGGCCGGCGTGGTGACGTCACGGGCGAGGATCGTGCCCAGCTCGGTCGTGGTGAAGCCCTTCAGGCGCTCGGCGTAGGAGGCGGGGTCCTCGTCGTACCGGTAGGTCGCGTAGGAGGCCGCGAACCGCTGCGCGGTGTCGGCCGCCTGGGCGATCTGCTCGCGGGAGAGCGGCAGGTAACCGTAGATGTCGAACGTGCCCGGCGTGATCGCGGGCGCCGGCGAGGACCCCGAGGACGGAGGCGCCGCGGAGGGCGTGGAGACCGCCGCGCCCCGCGGCGGCGGACCGTCGCCTCCGGAGGCCGGGCGCATCGACAGGTAGATGCCCACGGCCGCCAGGGCGACGACGACGCCGACGAAGACGAGACCTCGCCGGTCGTTCACCTGCGCCATCGTCAGCCCTCGTCGCCGTCGGCCGGGCGCAGCCAGAACGGCGCGGACCCGTCATCGGCGCCCCCCGCGCTGGAGCGGGGAGGCAGCCACAACGGCGGGGCCTCCGACCGGCCGCTGTCCGACCGGCCGCCCCCCGACGACCGCCCGGACGAACCGCCGGACGAGCGGGCGGGCGAACCGCCGCCGAACAGACCGCCCGACGATCCCCCGGACGACCTCGGCGAACCACCGGACGAGCGGCCGGAGGAGCCGCCGCCGAACAGACCGCCTGAGGAACGACTCGACGAGCCGCCGCCACCGCCACCGAACAGGCCACCCGACGAACCGCCCGACGACCTCGGCGAACCACCGGAGGATCCGCCCGACGAACGGCCGGAGGAACCTCCGCCCGACAGGCCGCGAGGACCGCCGGCCGTGGAGCGCGCGGCGCGCGGCGCCGACCCCTCAGACCGGCGGGACGAGCCACCCGACGAACTCCCCGACGACCCGCCGGAGGAGCCGCCCGCGGCGGTGGACCGGGACGCCCACCCGCCGCCGGACCTGCCGCCGAACCAGCCGCCCGCGGAGCCGCCGCCACCGGAGGCCGACGAGCCGCCCGCTCCGCCGCCGGAGCCCGTGCCGGTGCGCGTCGGCGGACGGGGGCTCGCGCCGTTTCCGCCGCCCGCGCGTCCCGAACCGCCCATGCGTCCCGACAGGTTGAGCGGCGGCGCCGCCCCAGGACGGGGGATGGCGGTGCCGCGCCCGGCCGCCTTGCGCCGCGCGCCGGCCTGCCCGTCGGCGTCCAGCGGAACGGGTTGCCCGCCGGCCTGTGCGCGGGCGCCCTGCTGCTGCCCGGCGCCGGCGCCGGTGTCCTCGCCTCTGACCCTGCCCTGGGCGACCCCGGAGGCGGCCGCCGCCGCGGCGCCTCCCCCGGCCATGGCCGCCGCGTTGATGACCGGCTCGGCCTTGCGCAGGCCCCAGCGGCCCATGCGGGCCGCGGCCACCGGCGGCAGAGCGTTCGCGGCGCGCGACAGGGTCGGCGCGGAGGCCGCCTCGCCGAGCATCCGCGTGGTGAGCGTGTGCCCGTCCATGGACGCGAACAGGTGCTGGAAGGGACGCCGGTAGAAGAAGACGGCGATCGTCAGGAGCGCGATGAACATGATCTGCATGCCCCACGGAAGGTCCGTGGAGATGATCAGGGCATAGCCGTACACGAGCACCCCGAGCACCAGGGCCAGCACCGCCTGCCTCAGCAGCGTGCCGATGAGCATCTCGACCCAGCGCATCGCGATGATGCGCCCCGAACCGGGATGCACGCCGATCAGCAGGAACACCGGACCGAGGATGAGCAGCAGCAGGAACCCGATCTTCAGCGCGATGAGCGACACCGCCACCAGGAAGATCAGCACACCGGCGACCATGGCGGCCATGAGCGCGCCGATGGCGATGCTGAGCCGCGTCGTCCAGTCTTTGCCCTGGAAGAGGAAGAACATCGAGGTGCTCTCGAGCGGCTTGGCGACCTCTTCCTCGTACCGCTTCTGGTGGGAGCCGGACGCCTGCCTCTGCCCGGAGTTCTGTTCCTGCAGGTCGGTGGCCTGGATGTCCAGGAGTTTCGGCGCCATGACCTCCACCACCTTGGCCTGGGGGTCGGCGGTGCCGAACTCGCCCATCAGCCACGGCTTGCAGACGAGCGTGGACCACAGCGCGTCGGCGTTCTGGTCGACGCCCGGGGTGCCGCTCTGGCCGTAGCCGCCGGGCCCGGCCTTGGGGTTGGTCTGCCCCTTGGTGGGCAGGCAGGAGGCGCCGCCCGCGCCGGGCAGCCCGCTGAACGCCGAGTTGACGACCTCGGCGGTCTTGTCGGTCACGGTCTTGCCCAGGCCGGTGAAGTCGCCGGGGCGGCTGAAGAACCACACGGCGACCGTGACGGCGAGGATCATCCAGATGACGCCCTCGGCCGTGGTGCTGGCGCGTTTGCGGATCAGCCCGTACCAGGCGAGCCAGACGGCCCCGAGCAGGACGATCACCCGCAGGTACGGCCAGTACATGGCGTCGGCGAGGTTGATGACGATGTCGTCCACCACGTCCTTGATGGACTGGAGCGGCCCTTCGGTGGCCGCCGCCTGGTAGGTGGTGATCGTCATGCGGTCGATGTCCTTGGCCCAGGAGAACACCGAGTTGGCCCAGGCGTTGCCCAGCACCGCCGCGACGTCGTTGCAGCCCAGGCCGTAGGTGTGCCAGAACTGGCCGGCCATGCCGTACCGGTCGTAGTTGGTGACCGGCTCGGGGACCGCCGTCTTGCCCACGGTCGCGGACGTCCCGCCTTGCGCCCCCTGAGGAGCGCCTGTGACGGCGCTCCGCGCGGCGGAGGACGTCCCCGCCGCGCTTGAGGCCGAGTCGGGCGGCGGCGGCTTGACCAGGCCGTCCATGCCGCCGCCGACGATCTCAGGGGACAGCTCGGGAGAAAGGTCGCACGGGCCCGCCGCGCCGGCCACGGTCGGCGAGAACGCGATCGGCAGCACGACCACGCCGGCGAGCAACGCCAGGATCAGCACGATCCTGCGCCGCAGCCTCCTGCCCCGCGTGACCTCCCGCGCCGCGCCCCCGCGCCGCCCGGACGCCCTCGCCGCGCCCGCACGCCACACGGACGCCCGTCTCCCGCCCACGCTCCCTAGAGACGTCTGTGCCCCGCCGGAACTCCACGAAGACGCCCGCTCCCCCGCCGCACGCCACGCGGACACGGACGCCCGGGCCAGGCCCGCGCGCCATGCCGACGCTCTCGCCGCGCCCGCACGCCACACGGACGTCCCGCCGCGGCTTCCAAGGTGACTCATGACCGCACCTCCTGCGCAGCTCCCGGCCTGCTCGACCGCCCACGAGGATCATGCATGCCCTCGCCGGGTTTGTCGTGGGTCGGATTGGTGTCCAGCCAGCGCAGCAGGTCCTCGGAGATGAGGTCCACCCCGATGCGGCCCGCGCGGCCGTCCAGATCGCGGAAGATGCATTCGCCGTTGCCCAGCGCCCGCAACGCCCCCTTGTGCTCCTCGGACGGCTCGACGCCGAGCAGCGCCATCACGTGGTCCACCTCGACGCGCTCGGTCGAGCGGAAGGCGAACACCGAGGAGAGACAGTTGGTGACCTGCTCGCTGAGCAGGTCACCCGCGTTCTGCGAGACCAGCACCAGCGCGGTGTTCCTGGACCGGCCCATGCGCGAGACCTCGGGCACGAGCTTGGCGCCCTCGGGCGTCGAGGTGATCGCCCACGCCTCGTCCAGGAAGATCACCTTGGGCGAGCGGCGGTCGAGACCGTTCATCAGCCGCCGGGCGAACTGCGACACCAGGTAGAGCAGGGCCACCGACAGGCGCTGCTCGTAGGAGTAGTCGTCCCGGGCCGTGGCGACGTCGGGAAGGGTCAGCCCGCCGAGGGTGAACACCGTGGTCCACCCCTCGGTGTCGATCTGCTCGCCCCCGGAGGGGTCGAAGCACAGGCGGGCGAGATGCATCTCGGCCATGGACCGCAGCACCGCGCCGAGGTTCCTGGACGCGGCGTCCTCGGCCTGCTCCAGATGGTCGACCACCTTGCCCAGCGACGGGTCGGGCCCGTTGGACACCGTGGAGACGGCCTGGATCATCGCCGACTCGCGCTCCTCCGACATGCGCGGCAGCAGCAGCCGCAGCGTCTCGGTGGCCATGGTCTTCTTGGCCGCGATGTCGTCGCCGAAGGAGAAGGGGTCGAGCAGGCCCGGCGCCGCCGAGCCCAGCGGGATGATGCGCGCCTTGCGCCCGCGCTTCTGCAGCAGCTGCACCAGCGACTCGGCGTCACCCTTGGGGTCGATGACCGCGACGGTGACCCCGCGCAGCGCCATCTGGTAGATCAGCAGCAGCGCCAGGGTCGTCTTGCCGCCGCCCGGCTCGCCGGTGATGGCGATGGCCGTCGGCCGGTTGCGCGTCGCGGCCACCAGCGGGTCGAAGTGGACGATCGACCGCGCCCGCCCCAGCGTCTCGCCGATGTACGGCCCGGCCCACCCGGCGCCGGTCTCGTCGATGCGGTCGCCGAGATCGACGGTGGCCGTCGCCATGCCGCCCGCGATCGTGCGCAGCGGCTGCCGCTGGGCGTAGGCGTTGACCCGCACCCGCTCACCCGGCAGCGCCTCGCAGAACAGCGAGAACTGGTCGCCCGTGGAGTTGACGATGTCGATGCCCATGTCGCGGTAGTGCTCCACGACCGCCTCGACCCGCTGCAGGCAGATCTCCTGGGTCGGCGCGGCCACGATCAGCCGGTGCCACCCATAAACGAACGGCAAGCGCTCCTTGGTGATGCCGTGTTCCAGCATGCGGGCCGCGTCGATCTGCTCCGCCAGGGCGATCGGCGCCTCGGCGCCCGCCTCGCGGATGTGGATGTCCATGTCGCGGGCGTGCGCCAGCTTGCGTGCCACGTCCTTGCTGGCCTTGGTGGGCGGGATCAGCCGCATGCGCGAGCTGACCTCGACGGGAAACGGTAACTGGTCCATGAAGTGCAGCCACGGCTCGCCGTCGGGGAACGGCATCAGGTCGGGGAACCTCGCGAACGACAGATGGGCCACGTAGGAGTCGCCCTCGGGCTGCTCGACGCGCAGGAACGACCGCCCGTTGTGGATCTGGCCCTCGACCAGGGACTCGACCTCGCCCTTGCCCCACCGCCTGGACGGGGTGGCCGACGACGGCGGGTCGCCGAGCGAACCGGAGGCGGCGTGCCGGAACAGCCAGGCGATCTCGCCGGAGCTCGCGTGACGCGCGTACAGGGCGCTGGAGCCGAGGGCGCGACCCAGACGCTCGGCCTGGCCGGTCCACTTGTCGATCTCGGCGTCGGGGACGTGGTCGTCCTCCAGGCCCAGGCTCTTCTCGCCGCGCTGGTAGTAGCCGAAGAGCTGGGCCAGCACGCCGGTGCCGAGCTGCGCGCCCCGCGGGCCGAGCCGCACGCCGAGGTAGACCTCCTTGGTCCAGAAGTCCTTGGCCCAGACGTGGCGGTACATCTCCTCCAGATAGTCGCGCCAGCCCTCGCCCTCGTCGGAGGTCGCGTTCAGCGCCATCGCCCACTCGGCGGCGGGATAGGCCCTGTGGGCCACCCGCAGATGAACCTCGGCGTCGGTCATGCGGATCGCGGCCAGGGCGATGGTGATGTTGGTGGCCAGCGCCTCCCGCTCTTCCGCGGTCACGAACTCGTAGCTGACCGTGGGAAGCCGGAAATACGCCCATGCCGACGTGTCGGTGAGGAGGATCCGATCGTCGAAGTAGCGTACGGCCAGCCTGCTCCTCGACCGCGACGATCTGCCCATCAGGCGGATCGCTCCCCGCACCGCACTGGCTTGCTGGTCACTGAGCCACTTCCTCCTCGCTCGGGCGGCTCGCCACCGCCAGGCCGCTTGCCACAACTCCCGCGAGGGCGACGTACGCCCTGCGTCCTCCGGCCCGCAGATGCGCGAGCTGCACCGGCTCGGCGCGCCCGGGGGCCAGCTCGTCCTCCCACGGGACGCGGACGATGGCGCGGCAGCGGCCGCGGGCCACCGCCTCCGCCTGCTCCACCCCGGCCATGCTGCGCCGGCTGACGCCGTTGATCACCATGACCGCCCGCCGCCGCAGCTCGGTGGAGCCGTGCCCGTCGAGCCAGTCGAAGGTCATCGCGACCGCGTCCGGGGCGTCCTCGCTCGCGGGGGCCACCAGCACGAGCTGGTCGGCGTACGAGAGCATGCGCGCGGCCATCGAGGCGGCGGGGTCGACCAGGATCAGCCGGTAATGCCGGTCGAGGGCCCGCATGGCGTGCGCGAGGCGCTCGTCGGAGAACAGCCCGCGGTCGGCGAGCCGCCGTCCCGCCGCCGCGTCGGAGTCGGAGCCGACGACCTCCAGGCCCGACTCGCAGCGCGTCGTGTACGCCCGCATGCTCAGGTAGCCGCTCACACCGTCGAGCCCGGCGAGCAGCGAGGTCAGCGTCTCGGGCGAGTCGGTCGCGATGCGGCCGGTCAGCGTGTGGTCGCCGGTGTTGGCGTCGACGGCGAGCACGCGGTCTTCGCGGTAGCGGGCCAGGGTGTGGCCCAGCATCAGCGTGGTCGTGGTCTGGCCCGCGCCCCCGGTGCAGCCGAGCACGACGATGCGGCGGCTCCCGGCCAGGACCGTGCGGGCCCTGGCCTCGTCCATCTCGATGCCGTCGTTGCGGTTCGGACCGCCGCCGCCGACCACCACCTGGGCGAGCCGGCGCCAGCCTCCGGACTGGTCGCGTCCGACGACCGACTCGACGCGGCGTACGCGCGGCTCATCGCCCGGACGGGGCACCGGCACCGGGACCGAAGGCGCCGCCGGATCGGCGGTCGCGCCGCCCGGGCCCGTGGGCACCGCGCGGATGGACAGCGGCGGCGCCCCCTGCTCGCGGGCCGCCGGCCGCACGGGCGCCCGCGGCACGGCGGGCCTGGCCACGTCCGGCCTCGGCACGTCACGCCCGGCACCGCCCGCCCCCTCGGACGAAACGGTGCGGGAGGTACGCGCCTCAGAAGCCTCAGCACGCACGACCGGCACCTCGGAAGGCTCAGCACGGGAAGGCGAAGGCTCAGGCGGGCGGGTGCGCGAGATCGAGGTCTCGGCGGGCTTGGTACGCGACACCGGCCAGACGGTGCGGGCCTCGGGGAGCCGGCTCTGCGAGGTGGCCGCGCGGGGCGGCTGTCCCTTGCGGTGCTGCTCGCGGACATCGGATTCTTCGGCCCCGGCGCGCACACCGGTCACCGTCTCGAGCGCGCCCGGCCCGACGCGAGGCTCGGGCACAGAGCGCTCGGCCTCGGGCACAGAGCGCTCGGCCTCGGGCACAGAGCGCTCGGCCTCGGGCACAGAGCGGCCGGTCTCGGGCACAGAGCGCTCGGTCTCCGGCACAGGACGGCCGGTCTCTGGCACAGAAGGGCCGGCCCCGGCCGCAGAGGGCTCGGGCGCGGCGGCGGAGCGCGCGGGGGCGGCAGCGGAGCGCTCAGGCTCGTGCGCAGAGGGCGCGGGCTCGGAGGCCACCGGTTCGGCCTCGGCCGCCCGCCGCTCGTTCGCCTGACCGTCCGCCGGAAGGGCCCCGCTAGCCGGGACGGTTCCGCCCGCTGACGCGGTTCTGGTCTCTGGGGCGGTCTTGGTCTCCGGGGCGGTTCCTGCCGCCGGAACGGCCCCGCCCGCCGGGGCGGTTCCGGCCGCCGCGCTGCGGCTCTCGGCGGAGGCCGCGAGCCTGCGCAGGCGGCGCAACGCCTCGGTGCCGATCGGCGGCGGGGTCGCCGCGAGCCCCGTCCGGGAACGCTCGGACGCCGGCGGTTCGGCAGCGGGGTCGCGCGACAGACCCCGCGGCTCAGCGCTCCGCTCAGGTGACAGGCTTCGCTGCTCGGCGGCACGTTCGGTCGACAGGCCCTGCTCGGTGGTGAGGCGGTCGTGGGACGGCTTGCGCGGGGCGACGAGCCGATCAGGGGAGGGATCGCGCCGGAGGACGACGCGGTCAGGGGTCGAGATGCGGCGCTGGACGGGACCTCCGGCGGAGGCCGCGGCACCTGAGGCGGGCGCGGCGCCGGGAGCAGGCGTCACCGCGCCGGGGGCAGGCGTCGCGCTATCGGGGATGCCCGAGGCGAATGCGGCCGGGCCGGAGGCGGGGGTCGCGGAGCCGGAGGCGCGCGTAACGCCTCCGATGACGGGGGTACCACCACCGGTGACGGGGATCGCACCGCCCGTGACATGGGGCGAGACGTCCGCGACATGGGGCGAGACGCCCGTGATGGACGTCGAGCCGCCCGTGACGGGGGGCGCACTTCCGGCGGCGGGCCTGGCCGGGCCGGAGGGCGGTGGTGCGATCGCGGGGAGGCCCGCGGCAGGCTGGGCGGCGGCGCTCGTCCAGGTGACACGCTGACGTCCGGCCAGGCGGGCCGAAGTCTCGGCGGCCGGAAGCGTCGTCACGGCCGCCGCGGCGGCGGCGACGGCCGGGCGCACCTCGCCCGGGACGACCGCACCGGGACGCGACGCCTGCTTGACCGACGGCATCTGCCGCGCCGGAGCCCACGACGGCATGGCCCTCTTGCGGGGCGCGGTGTGCTTCGGCTTGGCGCGGGCGCCGCGCCTGGCCTTGGACGCGGCCTGGGCGGCCTCGGCCGAGGCCACCCGCGCGGCCTGCGGACCCGACCGCCAGACCTTGGCGGTGAAGACGACCTCGTCGGGCTCGTCGGCGGGCGCCAGCCGGCACCAGGTCTTCGGCTCGCCGAAATACCGGAGCTGAGACTGCAGCAACTCGTTGAGCCGCTTGCTCTCGATCACCGGCCGGGTGGACAGCCACGTCACGATGCCCGGAGGGACCA
This sequence comes from Sphaerisporangium dianthi, assembly GCF_042654065.1. Classification (NCBI taxonomy): domain Bacteria; kingdom Bacillati; phylum Actinomycetota; class Actinomycetes; order Streptosporangiales; family Streptosporangiaceae; genus Sphaerisporangium; species Sphaerisporangium dianthi. Next base: position 202,297 of record NZ_JBHSFP010000010.1, read on the forward strand.
GGTAGACCACGTGCCAGGGCATCTCCATCGGAACCTGGAGCAGGCGCAGGAGAAGTGACCAGGGGACCAGCACGCCCAAGAACACACCGATCCAGACGATCGGAAGCGGCATCGGCAGCCGAAGGTCGTACAGCTTGTAGAGCCGCTTCTCAATGCGCCAGATATTGGTATAGGTAGGCAGGTCCACCCGATCCTCCTCTCCCTGTCACGGCAACCTGGACGCGCTCATCTGATGCCGAGCGCTCCCGCGATCGCCCTGGCCGTCACCTCGATGACGTTGGGCACGTAGAAGATCACCCCGATCGCCACCGCCAGAATGATGAACTGGACGAATCTGGTGATCTCCCGCGTGAAGAGGAAGAAAATGGCGACAACGGAGACTACGACGAGGAACAACGGGGCGAAGAACCTCCGGAGGAAGTCCGCGAGCCCCGCGGTGTTCACGCCGCCGGTCGGCGGCGCCGACGGCGTCATGACCTCCAGCGCGTTCTCCACGATCATTTTCACTATCAACTCTCGTCCTCCTGCTCATGGTCGCGCTCGCCGGTCGGCCGACCGGTCCGGGATCGTCGCGCTCCCTTGGCCGCTCCCTCGCCTCCCACATCCGCGGCCTCATTCGACGGTCCGCGTCCCGCCGCGAATCTCCTTGACGTACCAGTTGCCGCCTTGCTTCTCCACGGTGAGCCGATAAGCCTGGTCAAGCCCGCCGGTCTCTTCGGCCGAGTCGCCCGAGGTGGCGGCCGGAGAGGGTGCCGCGCCCGGGGCGAACGTCCACTTGACCACCGCGGTGATCTCACGGGTGGCGCCGCCGGGAGGAGCGCTGACGCTCTTCAGCTCGGCCAGCGTGACCTTCCCGTCGAAACCGGCGAGCGTCACACCTTGGACGACATAACGCTGCAATTGGGTCGGATCGCCCGCCGCATAGGCCTTGAAGAAGTTCTCGAGTTGCGGCCTCAGTTCGTTCTCGGCGGTGTCGTCGTGGTCGGCCTGCGGAAGCTGGGGCAGGTTCGCCGGACCGCCCGCGGGCATCAACCCCGGCTGGCCGGAGACGACGAACTTGCCCTCGGAGTAGTAAACAGGCACGGACAATTTCCAGCGCTGTGCACCGGATTGGGCGAAAACCGTTACAACAGCGTTTTGCGCATCACTGACCTCGATGCCGGAAAGCTGGAAATTGCCGGCCGACATTCGCCCGATGCCGTCCCAGCCGAATTGCGTTTCCGCCCCTACCGGAAGAAAAGGCTTCAATCGCTCAGCCCGGTCATCGGGCTTGGAAGCGTCATAATTCAAATATGCGAGTGCGAACTGGCTGGCGAACGCGGTCGCGTCCGCCTCGGGGAAGCCCGTGCCCGTGGGAGCGGCCGGCGCGCCGGTGGGTTGGTCACCCTGCATCATGCGCTCGATCGGCGCGCGGACACCGTTGACGACGATCACGATGATCAACGCCCACAGCACCGCTCTGCCCGTCCACACGAGCCAGCGCCCGCCCCCGCCGGACCACCCGCCGCGGCGTGGCGCACTGCGTCCACGACCCGGCACGGAGTCAAGGTCCGGATCGTAGGGCGAGGGAGGGTACGTCGAATGCTCGGGTTCGCCAGCGGTCCGCAGACCTTGCTGGACGTTTGACCTGCGAGCCATCACGCCTCCGCTCGCGCCGATCCCCCCGGCTGGCGCGGTGTCGTCTTACTATCGATCCTGTTATCCATGGTGAAGTATTCACTTTAGCGGCCTCACCAATTGTTCCAGGAAAGCCACGCCCATGGTGCAGGCATCGCTGTAGCAGACCAAGTCGGTCTTCCTCCGGTTTCAGGAACGCGACTGCCGAGTTCACGCAGGACAGAGTGCACTTGTTCGTCCGCGAGCGTGGACTCACCCCCTCAACGATGTTCGCATTAAGGACAAAGCTCGCACCTGACAAGAAACCACCGTGAATCGGGCATGCCCGGGAGGTATAACCGCTGCTCAGGCAGATGATGGGATCGCGTTTGCCGACCCATGGGGAGAGCGTGAAGTGCCCGCACGCACTGCCTCCCTTCCGCCACGCCGGCCGCGCGGTCGAGCGCACGGCGGCACGATCAAGGCCGGCGGCTCCGGCGGAGCGCATGACCGACCCAAACACTGGAGAGTACGCGGGGCAGGCCGCCCTGTCCGATTACCTGACGGCCATGCCTTGCTATCCGCAGGTCACAGGGTCACGCCCCGTCGGCGGCGTTTGCCTGGGGCGGCCCCGCCCCCGCCGGGCCTCCGCGACGCGGCACCCTCACCGGGGCCGAGCGCCCGCCGGGTAAAAGATGCCCGTGACCACGTCCGGCCCGGCCGCGGACACCGCGAGAAGCCCCGGACATGCCGGACGTGCTGGATGTCCTGGACTCGCTGGATGTCCCGGACGTGCCGGACGTGCCGGACGTGCTTAACGAGCCGGACGTGCCGGACCTCCCGGACGTGCCGGGCGCTTCAGTCGCTCAGACGTTGAAGCGGAACTCCACCACGTCGCCGTCGCGCATGATGTAGTCCTTGCCCTCGATGCGGGCCTTGCCCGCCGAGCGGGCCACCGTCATCGAGCCGGCCTCGACCAGGTCGTCGAACGAGATGACCTCCGCCTTGATGAACCCGCGCTGGAAGTCGGTGTGGATGACCCCGGCCGCCTCGGGAGCCGTCGCGCCCTTGCGGATCGTCCAGGCCCTGGTCTCTTTGGGCCCGGCCGTGAGGTAGGTCTGCAGGCCGAGCGTCTCGAAGCCCACGCGGGCCAGCTGGGTCAGCCCGGACTCCTCCTGGCCGACCGACTGGAGCAGTTCGAGCGCCTCGTCGTCCGACAGCTCGACCAGCTCGGACTCGATCTTGGCATCGAGGAACACGGCCTCGGCCGGGGCGACCACCTCGGACAGGCGGGCGCGCAGGGCCTCGTCGGTGAGCTCGTCCGCGTCGAGGTTGAAGACGTACAGGAACGGCTTGGCCGTCAGCAGGTGCAGCTCGCGCAGCTCGGTGAGGTCCATGCCCGAGGCGTACAGCGTCGTGCCGCCGTCGAGGACCTTGGAGGCCGCCTCGGCCGCCTCCAGGACGACCTTGCGGTCTTTGTTCGTCCTGGACTCCTTGGAGAGCCGCGGCAGGGCCTTCTCGATGGTCTGCAGATCGGCCAGGATCAGCTCGGTGTTGATCGTCTCGATGTCGCGGCCCGGGGAGATCTCACCGTCGACGTGGGTGACGTCGGGGTCGGTGAAGACCCGGATCACCTGGCAGATGGCGTCGGTCTCACGGATGTTGGCCAGGAACTGGTTGCCCCGTCCCTGGCCGACCGACGCGCCCTTGACCAGGCCCGCGATGTCGACGAACTCGACCTTCGCCGGGATGATCTTCGCAGACGCGTAGATCTCGGCCAGCTTGGCGAGCCGGGAATCCGGCACGCCGACGATCCCCACGTTGGGTTCGATGGTGGCGAACGGGTAGTTCGCCGCCAGGGCGTTGCCGCTCTTGGTCAGCGCGTTGAAAAGCGTGGACTTGCCGACATTGGGCAGGCCGACGATGCCGATGCTCAGGCTCACGTTCGCCGAGTTTACGGTGCCCCGGCTCCGGTCCTGACACGCATGGGGGACGTGAGCCTGGAATCATGCGACAGATGGACGCCATGGCACTCGCCTTCCAGCTGGCCGCCGGGCTGGCAGCCGGGCTGGTCATCGGCCTCGCCCTCGGCCGCTCAAGGGCGGCCGCCCGGGTGGCCGACGCCGAGAGCCGGCTCGCGCTGGCCGAGGCCCGCGCCCAGGCCGCCGACGAGAAGGTCGCCTACGTCGAAGAGCAGATGACCCAGCGCTTCCAGTCGCTGTCCAACCGCGCCCTGGACGTCAACAACCTGCGTTTCCTGGAGCTGGCCGAGAGCCGGTTCGCCGCCTCGCGGGCCGACGCCGCGGGCGACCTGGAACAGCGCAGGCAGGCCGTCGAGAACCTGGTCGCCCCGCTGCGCGAGACCCTGGCCAAGGTGCAGGACCAGCTGCGCGAGAGCGAGACCGGCCAGCGGGTGGCGCAGGCCGAGCTCGGCAAGCAGATGGAGTTCGTGCGGCAGAGCTCCGAGCAGCTCAAGGCGCAGACCGGCGCCCTGGTGCGCGCCTTGCGCCGCCCCGAGGCGCGCGGACGATGGGGAGAGCTGCAACTGCGCAGGGTCGCCGAGATCGCGGGCATGGTGCGGTTCTGCGACTTCGACGAGCAGGCGTCCGCCATGACCGCCGACGGAGTCGTGCGCCCCGACATGGTCGTCCGCCTGGCGGGCGGCAAGAACATCATCGTCGACTCCAAGGTGTCCCTCGCCGCCTACCTGGAGGCCGCCGAGGCCGCCGAGACGGGCACGCAGGAGGTGCGGCTGGACGCTCACGCCCGCCATCTGCGCGACCACGTCGACAGGCTGGCCTCCAAGGCGTACTGGCAGGCGTTCAGCCCCGCGCCGGAGTTCGTGGTGCTCTTCATCCCCGGAGAGGCCTTTCTGGCCCCCGCCTTGGAGCGCGACCCGGGCCTGCTGGAGCACGCCATGCGCAAGCGCGTCCACATCGCGACCCCGACGACCCTGATCACCATGCTGCGCACCGCCCAGTACGCCTGGCAGCAGCAGGCGCTGAGCGAGAACGCCCGCGCCGTCTTCGACCTGGGCAAGGAGCTGTACGAACGGCTCGGCGCCATGGGCCGCAACGTCGACGCGGTGGGCAAGGCGCTGAGCCGGGCCGTCGTGGCCTACAACAAGACCGTCGGCTCGCTGGAGAGCCGCGTGCTCGTCACCGCGCGCAGGCTGAACGACCTCGGCGTGGTGGACGCGCCCCTCCCCCAGCCCGACCTCGTCGAAGACCTCCCCAGGCGCCCCTCCATGCCGGAACTGATAGGCGAAGACGCCGACCAGGAAGACCCCGACCCTGCACACCAAGCCACCGACCTTCCCCCCCTCGACACCGACCCCGCACACCAAGACACCGCCTCCGCCCACCCAGACACCGGCTTGGCACACCACAACCCCGATCCAGCCCACCACCCCACCAACCCGGCGCACCGGAACACCGATCCAGGGCCCGGTGCCGGGCTTATGGGAGATGCCGAGGCAGAGACCCCGCCACCCGCGGGTGAAGAGACGGCAAGCCCGTTCCCGGCCCCTCGCCTGAACGGTAAGTTGACGCGAGACTTGTCATGAGGCCGGCCGGTCCGGCCACGAGGCCCGGGCCCGGAGGGGGCGACGGTGGTGGCACAAGAGCGAACGCGACCGGGGGTCAGACTGACCGCCCGCGGTGCCGTGGCCCTCATTTTCGTGGTGACGCTCGCCTCGCGGCCGACCGGCTCCATGTTGATCATCGGCCTGGTCTTCTGCGCCGTCTGCCTGGCCGCCGTCCTGCTCGTCCAGCCGCGCGACCTGCTGTCGCTGGTGGTCACCCCGCCGCTGATCTTCTTCGTCGCCAGCCTGGTGAGCGTCGTGTTCGGCACGTTCGGCGCGCCGTCGCTGCTCCAGGCGCTCAGTCTCGGCCTGTTCACCGGCATGTCGGCCGCCGCGCCCTGGCTGTTCGCGGGCTCGGCGCTCGTGCTGGCCGTCGCCTGGTTCCGTGGGCTGGCCGGTAACGTCAGCGAGCTGCGCGCCGAGCTCCGGGCCGGCCGGGCCGGAGCGGTCGCGGCCGACGCCGACCCCGCGGCCCACGCCGCGCCGGCCGCAAGGCGCGGGCGGCCGGATCCCCAGCAGGCCTACGTCCCCGAGCCTGAGGGCTACTTCGAGCCGCGCCTGTACGGCTCACCGAGAGAGCCGAAAGACTGACCTCGCCATGCTGCACGTCCGCGCGGCGAGGTGATCACCATGAGAGGCCTTCCCAAGACCGCGGCCGGGACCGGCAAGCCGATCGCCGCCGCCAGAGCGTCCGTGGCCGGTGAGATGGTCGCCGCCGCCAAGCCGTCCGGAGCCGGCGAAGAGATCGCCGCCTCCCACCCGTCCGGGGCCGGTGAGGTGATCGCTGTGGGCGGGCCGTTCGGGGCCGGTGAGGTGATCGCCATCGACGGGCCTTCCGGGGCCGGTAAGACGACGTTGGGGCGGGCGCTCGCGGGCGAGCTCGGCGCGGCCCTCGTCCACATGGACGACCTGTATCCCGGCTGGGACGGGCTGCTCGGCGGCGTGGAGAGGCTCGTCGAGTGGGTCCTGCGCCCGCGCGCGGAGGGCCGTCCCGCCCGCCGGCGGCGGTACGACTGGACGCTGGGCGCCTACGCCGAGTGGCACGAGGTGCCGCCGTCGTCCCCTCTGGTGGTCGAGGGCGCCGGAGCGGGCGCCGTGGCGGCCGGGCCGTACATCTCGCGCCTGATCTGGGTGGAGGCTCCGCCGGCGGTGCGCCGGGCGCGGGCACTGGACAGGGACGGGGATGTCTACCGGCCGCACTGGGAGCGCTGGGCCCGCCAGGAGCGGGCCTATTTCGCCACCGACCGCGTGCGCGACCGCGCCGATCTGATCATCGACACGTCCGAGGTGCCTGACGCGCTCAGCGCCGTCCTCGGCTCCCGCTGACGGCACGTCGCGTCGAGGTCCCCGCCACGGTACGGCGGCGGGGGCGAGCAGGTGGTCGGCAGCCGGCGGGGCAGGCGCGGATGGTCGGTGGGCGCGGGGCAGGCGCGCGGGTGGCCGGTAGGCCGCGCGGATGGTCAGTGGGCGGCGGGGGCGCGCAGGTCGCGGCGCAGTTCGTGGGGGAGGGCGAAGCGGACGCTCTCGGCGACCGACTCGACCTCCTCGACGTCGGCGAAGCCGCGCTCGGCCAGGTGGGCGAGCACGCCCTCGACCAGCTCCTCTGGCACCGAGGCGCCGCTGGTGACGCCGACCGTGGTGACGCCGTCGAGCCAGGCGTCCTGGATGAACGAGGCGTTGTCCACCAGGTAGGAAGCGTCGGCCCCGGCGTCCACGGCGACCTCGACCAGGCGCTTGGAGTTGGAGGAGTTGGTGGAGCCGACCACGATGACGAGCTGCGCCTCGCTCGCGATCTCTTTGACCGCGATCTGGCGGTTCTGCGTCGCGTAGCAGATGTCGTCGCTCGGCGGGTCGATGAGGTTCGGGAAGCGCTCGCGCAGCCGGGAGACGGTCTCGTTGGTCTCGTCGACCGAGAGCGTGGTCTGGGAGAGCCAGACGAGCCGCTCGGGGTCGCGCACCTGAACGCCGTCGACCCCGTCGAGCCCGTCGACGAGCTGGATGTGCTCGGGGGCCTCGCCCGCGGTGCCCTCGACCTCTTCGTGGCCTTCGTGGCCGATGAGCAGGATGTCGTAGTCCTGGGTGGCGAAGCGCTTGGCCTCGTTGTGCACCTTGGTGACCAGCGGGCAGGTGGCGTCGATCGTCTTCAGCGACCGCCGGGCGGCCTCCTCGTGGACGGCCGGCGCCACGCCGTGGGCCGAGAAGACGACGATGGCGCCCTCGGGGACCTCGTCGGTCTCGTCCACGAAGATCGCGCCGCGCTCTTCGAGCGTCTTCACCACGTGGGTGTTGTGCACGATCTGCTTACGGACGTAGATGGGGGCGCCGTACCGTTCCAGAGCCTTCTCGACCGCCTGCACGGCGCGGTCGACCCCCGCGCAGTAACCGCGCGGCTTGGCCACCAGGACACGTCGGGTCGCAGGAGTCTCCGAAATCATGTGCTCATGCTATGTGCTCGCGGAATCCTAGGGGCCATGAGCCCGGGTTCCGACGGCACGCACCCTTTATCTGCTTCCCTATGCTTGAGTGCGTGAGCGACGGCCCTGTCCGTTCGCCCCTTGACCTCATGCGACCCTGTCCAATCAGACTGGTCGTCCAATATCAGAACCTCTAGGGAGCCGGCATGTCACTGAGCGACATCGTCCGCACCATAGCCAAGAACGTCCGGCAAACCGTCTCCGACCCCCGCGAACTGAAGGAGAAGGCCAAAGACCTTCCCCTCAACGTGCTGCAGACCGCGCTCACCGGGGTCGGGCAGGCCCTGATGCTGAGCGACCGCGTGCGCACGGGCATCAAGCGGCTCGTCAGCGACGACGACAAGGCCGGCTCCGAGGCGAAGGCATCCGGTGGCGTCACCTCTCCGCAGGTCGTCATGAGGGAGGAAGAGGAGGAGAAGAAGCCCGCCAGGCGCGAGCCGGTCATCTTCGCTCCTCGCCCGGCCACGTCCCCGGCCACGTCCCCGTCCGCGGCCGGTACGAACGGGTCCTCGCCGAAGGTCGAACCCGCCGCCGAGACGGTGGCTCCCGCCGCTCCCACGGCCCCCGCCACCACCGCGCAGCCCACCGCGGCATCCCCGCAGCCCGCCGCGGCCACCCAGGAACCCGCCGCGGCCCCCGCGCAGCCCGCCGCCCCGCGGACTTCCGACACGGCCGAACCCGCCGCAGCCCCCGCGGAACCCGCCGCCTCCAAGGCTTCCGTCACGGCCGAGCCCGCCGCGGTCACCGCCGAACCCACCGTCGCCACGGCGGAGCCCGCCGCCGCCGTGGAGCCGGCCGCCGCCGCGGAGTCCGCCGCTGAGGAGCCCGCCGCGCCCGCGAAGCGCGCCACCAGGACGGCCAAGCCGCGCACGGCTCCCGCCACGCCGAAGGCCAAGGCCACCACCCCTGCCACGCCGAAGGCCAAGGCCGCCCCGGCCGCCAAGGCCAAGGCCGCGGAGGAGACCGCCGCGCCGAAGCCGAGGGCGCGCAAGGCCAAGCCCGTGGACGGCAAGCTCGCCGACGCCGTGCGGACCTCCGGCGCCGACGCGGCGACCACCGCCGCCCCGGCGGGCGAAGCGACCGCGGGCGCGGCTCCGGCGCTCGCCGAGCCCATGCCCGGTTACTCCGAGATGACCATGGCCTCCCTGCGCGCACGGCTCCGCGGCAAGTCCGCCGAGCAGATCCGTTCCCTGATCGAGTACGAGAGGCAGACGTCCGCGCGGGACGACATCGTCCAGATGTACGCCAGGCGCCTCGCCAAGCTCGAAGCGGGGGAATAGCCGAGAACGGTTTGTAGGCTGCCCGCATGACGGCCAAGACCTCACCCGAGCAGCCACTGCCCATCCGGTCGGTGCTGCAGATGGTGGCGCAGTGGATCGGCAAGCTCGGCACCGTATGGGCCGAGGGGCAGATCACCGAGCTGTCCTCGCGAGGCGGCACGGTGTTCCTGACCCTGCGCGACCCGGTCGCCAACGTGTCGGCGCGCGTCACCTGCCCGCGCAACGTCTACGAGGCGACCGTCCCCCGCCCGGTGGACGGCGCGCGGGTCGTCATCCTGGTCAAGCCCGACTTCTGGGTCAACAGGGGCTCCTTCGCGTTCACCGCCCTGGAGATCCGCCCGGTCGGCGTCGGCGAGTTGCTCGCGCGGCTCGAACGGCTGCGGCAGATCATCGTCGCCGAGGGCCTGGCCAACACCGAGCGCAAGCGCCGCCTGCCCTTCCTGCCGGGCACCATCGGCCTGATCTGCGGGCGTGATTCCGCGGCCGAGCGCGACGTGCTGGAGAACGCCCGCCGCCGCTGGCCCGCCGTGCGATTCAAGATCGAGACGGTCGCCGTCCAAGGGCCGTACGCCGTGGGCGAGGTCACCGAGGCCCTGCGCAAGTTCGACCTCGACGGCGAGATAGACGTGATCATCGTCGCGCGGGGCGGCGGCTCCCTGGAGGACCTGCTGCCGTTCTCCGACGAGTCGCTCGTACGCGCCGTCTCGGCCTGCCGCACGCCGGTGGTCAGCGCCATCGGCCACGAGCAGGACAATCCCCTGATCGACCTGGTCGCCGACGTCCGCGCCTCGACGCCGACCGACGCCGCCAAGAAGGTCGTCCCCGACGTCGGCGAACAGCTCTCCCTGGTGCGCCAGCTGCGCGACCGGGGACGCCGCGTGGTGGGCGGCCGGCTGGACCGCGAGATGTCCTGGCTGACGGCGCTGCGCTCCCGTCCCTCCCTGTCCGATCCGGTGCGCGAGATCGAGCGCCGGGCCGAGCAGGCCGAAGGGCTGCGCGACCGGGCGCGCCGCTGCCTGGCCTCCTCCCTCGATCGGGCCGAGGACTCCCTTTCGCACCTGCGCGCCCGCCTGGTCTCGCTGTCGCCCGCCGCGACGCTCGAACGCGGGTACGCCATCGTGCAGCTTCCCGCCGGCGACGTCGTGCGGCAGGCCGAGGGCCTCGCACCGGGCGACGAGCTGAGCGTGCGCTTCAGCGACGGCCGCGTCGAGGTCACCGTGGCCAAGCCCGTAACCTGACCGGCTTCGGGGCGCCACTGCCCATAGGGTGGGGTCCGTGGCTGAGGAGAAAGATGGGACGCCGTCGTACGAGCAGGCCCGCGAAGAGCTGGCCGAGGTCGTGCGGCGCCTTGAGGCCGGGGGTCTGACCCTGGAGCAGTCGATCGAGTTGTGGGAGCGCGGCGAGAAGCTCGCCGCCATCTGCGAAGAGTGGCTGCAAGGGGCCCGCGTCAGGCTCGCCGCCGCCATGGCCCGCCGCGAGGACGCCGCCCCCGCCGCCGAGAACACCCCCTTCTGACGACCTTCCGAGGACCTTGCCGAGGACCTTCGGACGCCTTTCGGCGACCTTCAGCCGGCTTCCGGCGACCTCGGCGGTCGGCCCTCAGCTGGAGGTGGGGGTGGCGGTGGCCTTGGGTTGTGCCTTGAGCGAGCCGGCGAGCTGGGCGAGCTCGTCCCAGTCGGCCAGGCCCGTGACCACGACCGTCACGCCAGGCTCGATGAGCACCAGCGAGCGCTGCTTCTTGTCGGGGCGATAGCGCTCTTGCCAGCTCTGGCCGCCGATCTGCCGGCTTCCTGTGCTCTTGTCGGTGTTGGCCAGGCGGTTCGCGAACGTCTCGCCGGGCTCGTCGCTCTGGGCCAGCAGGGCGTGGGAGCGCTTGGCCGTCGCGTACCCCAGCCGCCAGGTGACATGGCCCTTCTGGTCGACCTCGGAGCTGTTGGGCACCCACCTGGCAGGCACAGGGTCGGGCACCCGCACCTCGTACGGCGCGACGCGGCGGAGGTTGGCGAGGGTGATCGTGTAGTCGACCCGGGGGATGTGCTCCTGGCGGCTCTGGGGGGCTATGAGCAGGAAGATGCCCACGATCGCCAGGCAGAACAACACGGCGAACGCGTACCCGTAGAACCCTTGGGTGAATCGGCGCACAGCCAGCGAGAATACCGGCCGGGGCCGCCGCCCCCGGACGTGACCCGCGATCTCCGCGCGCCGTATGCGGTCATGGGCGCGGGATCTGCCCGATGATCGTCAGGACGTCCTGCGAGAAGCTCCGCGCCGCGGCGACGTCCTCGGACAGCACGACCTCGGACACGGCGGCGGCCAGGGCGCCGGTGACCACCACGACCAGGGCGCCGTTGTCGTCCTCGAAGAGGGCGGCGTTGCGCCGGGCCCACTGGCGCATGCGGTCACGCATGATCACCTCGAAGCCGGGCGGCCCGTCGCCGCGCAGGAACAGCGCGGCCAGCTCGCGCTCGTCGAAACAGCCTTCGAGGTAGGCGCGCGCGCCCGTGATGAACAGCCGCATCGGGTCGCCCTCGCCCTCGCCGCGTGCCGCCTGCACGGCCTGCTTGGTGCGCTGGGTCTGGCGGCTCTGGAACTCCTCGAAGAGGGTGAGGTAGAGGTCGGCCTTGCCGGAGAAGTGGTGGTAGAGGCTGCCGACGCTGGCCCCCGCGCGGGAGACGACATCGGTGACGCCGGCCTCGGCGAAGCCACGCGAGATGAAGATCTCTCTGGCGGCGTCCAGGAGCGCGCCGCGCGTGGCGGCGCCGCGTTCGGAAGTGCGCACAGTCACCGGTCGTTCCGTGTCGCTGCTCATGCAGGCGACAGTATCCCTCCGTCGGCCGCCGAAGTGGGACAACTACGATCGTCGCGTCGGCTGCATCACGACGCATGGATTAGACGGCGGGGAACCTGGTAGGTCCACTACGGGGCGTCTCGATCGCCGTCATCCACGTAAAAGGGGCTTGCACCATGTCGGAAGAGACGTCCGTACCGCCCGCGCTGGCCACCGGGGAGCGCGCGCCCGATCGAAACCTGGCCCTCGAACTGGTCCGCGTGACCGAGGCGGCCGCGATGGCCGGGGCCCGCTGGGTCGGCAGAGGAGACAAGAACGGCGCGGACGGCGCGGCGGTCAACGCCATGCGCCAGCTGATCAACACGGTGGCCATGGACGGCATCGTCGTGATCGGCGAGGGCGAGAAGGACAACGCCCCGATGCTGTACAACGGCGAGCGGGTGGGCGACGGCGGCGGCCCCGAGTGCGACGTGGCCGTGGACCCGATCGACGGCACGCGGCTGACCGCGCTGGGCATGCCGAACGCCATATCGGTGATCGCGGTGAGCCCGCGCGGGTCGATGTACGACCCATCGGCGGTGTTCTACATGGACAAGCTGGTGACCGGCCCCGAGGCCGCGGACGCGGTGGACATCGACGCCCCCGTGGCCGCGAACATCGCCGCCGTGGCCCGGGCCAAGGGCTGCTCGCGGTCCGACGTGACGGTGGTGCTCCTCGACCGGCCGCGCCACGAGCGGCTCGCCAAGGAGGTGCGGGACACCGGCGCGCGCATCAAGTTCATCACCGACGGCGACGTCGCGGGCGCGATCATGGCGGCCCGCGGTGACACCGGCATCGACCTGATGCTCGGCGTCGGCGGCACCCCCGAGGGCATCATCGCGGCATGCGCCCTCAAGTGCCTGGGCGGCGTGATCCAGGGCAAGCTGTGGCCGCGCGACGACGACGAGCGCCGCAGGGCCATCGACGCCGGGCACGACCTCAACCGCGTGCTCACCACCGACGACCTGGTGACCTCCGACGACGTCTTCTTCGCCGCGTCGGGCATCACCGACGGCGAGCTGATGGGGGGCGTCCGCTACCGCGGCGGCGTCGCGGTCACCCACTCGCTGGTCATGCGCGGCAGGTCGGGCACGGTGCGCAAGGTCGAGAGCGAGCACCAGCTCTGGAAGCTGCGGGCCTACAGCGCCATCAACTTCGACACCGCCACCTGACGGGCATCCCGGACGCCCCTGCGCCGCTGCGTCCTTCCACCGGCTCTGCCGCTCCGTCTCCGAGCGACGCGAGCGGCCGAGCGACGGGGGCGGCAGGAGCGGCGGGGGCTGCGGGGGTTGCGGGGTCAGGCTCTGCGTCCCCTGGACCAGCCGGGGCGCGGTCAGGCTCTGCGGCGCCTGGTCCAGCCGCGGCGCGGCGGCTTGGGCGACTTGGCCACGACGTTGCCCATCATGATCACGCCGGTGATCTCGATCACCGGGGCGTCCGGCGCGAGCGCCTCGCGGACCTGGTTCTTCTTGCCCGCCATGACCGCCGAGGCCGGGATGATCACGCGGACGCCCTCGGGGACGATCAGCGTCAGCGTCGCGCCTACCACGGTGGCCTGCACGGTGATGTGGCTGCTCTGCAGGAGCGCCTCGCGCAGGTCGAGCGTGACGCCGGTGCCGACGGCCGTGACCGCGTAGTGCGAAGGCACCACCCAGCGGCCCTCGCGCTGCTCGGAGCGGAACAGCGCCATCACCGGCCGCCCGTCGGCCTGCAGCGGCTGGAGGTGCTCGGGCAGCAGGTCGCCCGTGAGAACGGCCAGCTCGCCCAGCGTGCGAGCGGTGTACACCCGCTCGACGCGCTCTTCGTGCTCGTCGGGGGTCAGCCTGCCGTCGGCGACGGCGTCGCGCAGCACGGCGGCCACGCGCTCGCGGTCGTCGTCGGAGGCCCGCAGCTCGTGCGGCGCGGGCCCATCGGCGTTCTGCCGCCGCGTGTTCAGAAACCCGGACACCAGTTGCCGCAGCACAGGAGCCCCCTGCTGCTGCCAGCGGCTGTTCCAACGGTCGTAGTGCGCTCCGCGCTCGGTTCCCACGCCCCGACACTAACCCTCGCCGCGCCTCCCGACCTACCCTCACGACACGTCATCAGGGGGACACGGCCGCAGAAAGCACATAGAGCCGGGAGATCGGTCAGAATCATGACCTCGGCCCTGTTCAGACCGCCTTGCTCTACCGGCGGCCGCCCGTGACGGCCGCCGACCCGTGCACGAAGGAGCCGAAAGCGTGAACCACCGGGACGATGCCGCCTTCTGGGCGTGTCCACACGGGCATGACGCCCGCCACGGCTGTGTCGCGTGCTACGAGGAGTCGGCCGAACGCGAGCCGGAGGTGCCTCTGTGGGATGTCGCCGTGTGGTTCACCTCCCGGCGGCCGATTCCCATCAAGGCGCTGAAGGACGTGCACAGGCACGGCAGCCGTTTCCTGCTGGACAAGCTCTCCGCTCCCTACATCTACCTGCTGACCGGCCACGCGCACGCCGAGCAGGGGGTGCAGGCCGTCGCGGGGCTCGTCGGCTTCCTGGTGCACAACCGGCACGTGGTGGACGACTTCGCGGTGCAGGAGACCCGGGCGGTGCGGCTGTTCCCCTCTCCTGACGTCCCCGCCTCCGACCGGGTGTGGCCCTGACCGCGCCCGCCACGGGGGCGCGAAAACCCTTGGAGAAGTGTCAGCCCCGTTTCCTATGGTGGTCAGGTGTCCACCTCGCGTCCAAGGTCCGTTGACGGCCTGCCGTCCGGCCACGCCGCGAGCGCGATCTCGCTCAAGGGCGTGGTGAAGCGCTATGGCGACATCGCGGCGGTCGACGGGCTCGACCTCGAGGTGCCGTACGGCATCTGCCTGGGCCTCCTCGGCCCGAACGGAGCGGGCAAGAGCACGACGATGCGGCTGCTCACCACCCAGTCGCTGGCCGACGAGGGCGAGATCACCGTCCTCGGCCATCCGCTTCCCCGCGCCTCCAAGAAGGCCCGGGCGCTGATGGGGGTCGTCCCCCAGCAGGACAACCTGGACGAAGAGCTGACCGCCCGGCAGAACCTCGAGGTGTTCGCCCACCTCTACCGCGTGGCCAAGGCCGAGCGCGCGGCGGCCGTCGACCGCGCGCTGAGCATGGCCCAGCTCACCGACCGGGCCGCCACCAAGGCCGACGACCTGTCGGGCGGCATGCGGCGCCGGCTGCTCATCGCGCGGGGGCTGGTGCACCGCCCCCGCCTGGTGCTGCTCGACGAGCCCACCGTGGGGCTCGACCCGCAGGTCCGGCAGGAGCTCTGGTCGCTCGTCGCGGCGCTGCGCGACGAGGGGGTGACCACGCTCATGTCCACCCACTACATCGAAGAGGCCGAGCGGCTAGCCGACGAGTGCGCCTTGATGTCGCGCGGCCGGGTGGTGGCGCGTGACACGCCCGCGGCGCTGATCGCCGAGCATGCGGGCGCGCACGTCGACGAGCATCTCGGCCAGCCCGAACGCCTGGCCGAGATCGAGCGTCTGGCCAGGAAGGCCGGGCTCGCGACCCGGCGCACCGGCCCGTCCATCTCGATCCTCGCCGCCGAGCGGCAGCCCGAGTCCCTGCGCCTCGACCTCGGGCCGCCCTCGCTCCAGCGGGCGGCCAACCTGGAGGACGTCTTCGTCCTGCTGACCGGCGAGAGCGTCGAATGATCCGCGGAGGTTCGCGATGAGCGTGAGTGCGGCCGGTGAGCGGTCCGGCGGGCCGCGGTGGTTCGAGTGGGCGCCGGTGCGGGGGGTGTGGCGGCGTGAGCTGGCGCTCTACCGGCGCTACTGGGCCTCCACGTCGTTCGCGTCGCTGGTCGAGCCCACGATCTGGCTCCTGGCGTTCGGTTTCGGGTTCGGCACGGTGATCGGCGCGGCGTACGGCTACAACTACCGCGATTTCGTCGCGACCGGCGTGGTGGCCACGTCCGTGCTGTTCATCAGCGCCTTCGGCGCCATGTTCGGCTCCTTCATCCGGCGCGTGTTCCAGCACACGTACAACGCCGTGCTGGCCGCGCCGGTCGACGTCCACGAGCTGGTGACCGCCGAGGCGTCGTGGCTGGCCGCCAAGGCGGCGCTGTACGGCTGCGCCCCCCTGCTCGTCGGCATGGGCTTCGGCCTCCCGCCGTCCCCCGGCATGCTGCTGGTGCCGTTCATCGGCTTCCTGACCGGGCTGGCGTTCGCGCTGTTCGGCATCTGGATGTCGGCCATCGTTCCCTCGATCAACACCTTCGACTACGTCATCAGCGGCGTGATGGCCCCGATGTTCCTGGTCGCCGGCACCTTCTTCCCCGTCGACCAGTTGCCGCCATGGGCCGCGGCCGCCTCCAGGGTCAACCCGCTGTACCACTTCGTGGAACTGGTCAGAGACTCCGTGTTCGGCCGGCTGGGCCTGTACGACCTGGTCCACCTGGGGGTGCTGCTGCTGTTCGCCGCCCTGATGTGGTCCCTCGCCGTCTGGAAGATGCGCGCCCGCCTGATCGACTGAGGCGATCGAAGCGTCCGCCCCATGGACTACCGCCGCTCGCTGCCGGACGCCGCCTGCACCGAGCTCCGCCGAACACGGGGACGCGGCTCGTGCCGCTCGCTCGGCTCCGCGACTTACGGGCGAGCCCCGGACGTGGTAGGACGGATCCGGC
This sequence comes from Sphaerisporangium dianthi, assembly GCF_042654065.1. NCBI lineage: Bacteria > Bacillati > Actinomycetota > Actinomycetes > Streptosporangiales > Streptosporangiaceae > Sphaerisporangium > Sphaerisporangium dianthi. The sequence goes on from NZ_JBHSFP010000010.1 coordinate 218,672, forward strand.
CCGATAGCAGGCACGAGCGCCCCGACCGCCCCCACCACCGCGACCGTCGCGGTCGTAGCGGTCATCGCGGTCATCGCGGTCATCGCGTCGCGGTCATCGCGGTCATCGCGGTCATCGCGGTCATCAAGGGCATTGACCCGCGCGGGGCGCGACCGTAACCTGTCGCAAACCTGAGATCGCCTCATGTTCCCCCCTCGGGAGGCCCCGTGCCCACCCCCCGTGACCGGCGTGCGCGCCTTGCCGCTTTCGCGGTCTTCTTCGTCCAAGGCCTGACCTTCGCCACACTGCTGACCCAGGTGGCCGAGCTGCAGCGGAAGCACCATCTGAGCGACGGCGAGCTGTCCATTCTGCTGCTCGTCGTCCCCGTGATCGCGGGCGCGGGCAGCGTGCTCGCGGGTGAGGTCGCCAAGCGGTACGGCAGCCGCCGGGTGTTGCGTCTCGCCCAGCCGGCGGGCGGGCTGGCCGTGGTGCTCGCGGGGCTCGCGGCCGACGTGCCACAGCTCGTCGCGGCCAACGTGCTGTTCGGCCTGTGCCTCGGCGCCGTCGACGCCGGCATGAACATGCAGGCGGTCACGGCCGAGCGCAGGTACGGCCGGCCCATCCTCACCGGCTTCCACGCTCTGTGGAGCGCCGCGGCGGTCATCGGAGCCGCGTGGGCGTCGGCGGGCGGGGCCATGGGGCTGACCCTGGTGACCATCTTCGCCGTCGCCATGGTGATCGGCGTCTCCATCGCGCTGGTCGCCGGTCGCGATCTCTTCACCGCCGAAGAGGAGCACGTCGCCACGGCCGGGACGGCAGTGCCGGACCACGCGACAGACCGCGACACCGGCGCCGTCCCGGCCCACGCCGTCCCGGCCCACGCCGTCCCGGCCGACGGACGCGCGGAGGCCGGGACGGGAGCCGGGGCCGGGACCAAGGCCGGAGCCGGGACCAAGGCGCGAGTGCCGTGGGGGCCGATCCTGCCGTTGTGCCTGGCCATGGCTTTCCTCTACGTGGGCGACGCGTCGATCTCGAACTTCGGCTCCGTCTACATGGAGAAGATCATGCATGCGACGGCGGCCGTCGTCCCGCTGGCGCTCGGGGCCTACCAGGCGGCCACCTTCGTGGTCAGGATCGGCGGGGACTTCGCCGTGCGCAGGTACGGGCCGGCGGCGATCGTCCGCATCGGCGGAGCGCTCGCCGCGCTCGGCTTCGCCGGCATCGTGGCCGCGCCCAACCAGCCGCTGGCGATCGTGGCCTTCGGCCTCGCCGGGGTGGGCCTGTCGGTGGTCGCCCCGCAGTCGTTCTCGGCCGCCGGACGGCTCGACCCCGCCGGTACGGGCGTCGCCATCGCCCGGGTCAACATGTTCAACTACGTCGGCTTCATCGTGGGGGCCGCTCTGGTCGGCGGCATCGCCGAAGCGGCGAACTACCAGGTGGCGTTCGCAGCCCCGCTGCTGCTCGGCGCCTCCATCATCGCCCTCGCCAGAGGGTTCCACCCCAAGTCCTCCCACCCGGCCCCCCAACCCGCCGAAGCCTGATCACCTCGCCCCCGGTCGAGGGTGTGGACCACGATGGTGCCGCCTTGGCGGGCGTACTTCAGCAGGGCCGGCAGGCCGTCGCGATCGACGGTGGGGCCTGGCGTCTCATCCGCCGGACCTCATGCTCCGGGCACCTCATCCGCGGGACCCAGCGGGTGCCCGGTGCTGTCGACCAGAACGCACGGCTTCACGGGACCGTTCGAGATGCGTGCCCACACACCCGAGATGCTCTCGTCGTCGTTCTCGCCGAGGGTGAATTCGAGGACCGCCGTCTGCCCGTCGTCGAGAGCGCCGGGGTCGAACACGAAACCCCACTCGGCGCCGGTGACACCTCGGGTTATCACCAGTGGCCTCCCGTCGGGGGGTTCATACGTCTCTTCGCGGGGCAGCAGGAAATCGCTGCGCGGGTCCTCGCACTGCTTCCCCTGGGGAACGTAGTCCACCACGGCGTCGAAGCCGAGGGCGTTCAGGTCGGCCTCCAGAGCCTTGGGATTCCGCACCTCGTTGATCTTGACAGTGATCGTGCCGTCGGGATTCCGCGACACGGCGTACGCCGGGGTCCCCCCGCCGGTGAGGACCGGTACGGCCACCGCCAACGCCGCCGCGGCGGCCAGGACGGAGGAGAGAATGGCCGGGCGCCGCAGGAGAGGGCGGTGTTCGAGCCTCGACGGCCGGGTGTCGCGGTGGATCTCCTGCATCATGATTCCCTTGAGCAGTCGGTGACGGTCCGCCGGCAGGTCCAGCTCCACCGGAGCGGGCAGTAGCCGGGCCAGGTCCCCGATCGGATCGGAACCGGACTTCGGTTGGCTGTTCATCGAACATTTCTCCCAACGGGCCGGACCGCGTTGTCGCGGTCACCATCTATCTGTCCGGGCCCTGTCCTCGGTTCCGGCTCCCTCTGGGCCTCCGGCCGGGCACGCGCCCGCGCCGCCGATGCTCCCGCGCTCACCGCCGGGGCCTCAGCGAGCTTCTGGAGCCTCTTCCTGGCCCGCGAGAGCCGGGAACGGACGGTGCCCACCGGCACTCCGAGGGCCTCCGCGGCCTCGGCGTATCCGAGGCCCGCCCACACGCACAGCGCGAGCACCTCCCGCTCCGAACGGCGCAGCGCGCCCAGAGCCGTACGCACCGAGGCCAGTAGCCTGCCGTCGTCGACCTGGCCCGCGACCTTCTCGGCGATGTCGGACACCGCCTCGCCCGGAGGCAGTCTGGTGATCGCTCCCTCGTGCCGCCGGGAGGCGCGTCTGGCGTTGCGCGCCACGTTGGTCGCGATACCCAGCAACCACGGCAGCAGCGACCCGCCGTCCGCGTCGACCCTGCTCCGCAGCCGCCACGCCTCCAGGAAGGTCAGGGACACCACGTCCTCGGCGGCCGACCAGTCGCCGGTCAGCCGGAAGGCGTGGTTGTAGATCGAGCGTGCGTAGTCGTCGAACAGCCGGCTGAAGGCGTCCGGATCCCCGGCGCGCACTAGGGCGCGCATAGTCGTCTCCACACATGTGTACTGTCCGGCGGATCACCGTTGGTTCCCGGCGTTCGGGACATCAGGCCGATAGTGGAGCAACTAGCACCGGGTTCCTCAACGTGACCGACCATTCGGCTGCTACTCGGCCCCCGATCCCCGGCAGCCCGTCGAGCACGTAGTGCGACTCCGGCGCGTGGGTCAGAGGTAGGGGCGTTGGGCGCGTTTGGCCTGTTCGTAGCGTTCGTGAAGTTCGGGGTTGGTGGAGACCTCGGCGATGGGGACGTCCCACCAGGCGGTGGTCTCCGGGCCGGGGCCGGGGACGGTCTCGACGTGGACGACGGTGGTGCCCGTCGCCTCCCTGGCCTTGGTGAGCGCCACCCGCAGTGACTCGGGGTCGGACGCGCGCAGGACGTCGGCGCCGAGGGTCGCCGCGTTGGCGGCCAGGTCGACGGGCAGGTACGCGCCGTCCAGCCCGCCGCCCGCCGAGCGCAGCCGGTAGGCGGTGCCGAGCCGCCGCGCGCCCACGGACTCCGAGAGGTTGCCGATGGAGGCGAAGCCGTGGTTGTCCACGATGACGACGATCAGCTTGACGCCCTCCTGGACGGCCGTGGCGATCTCCTGGGCCATCATGAGGTACGAGCCGTCGCCGACCAGGACGAACACCTCGCGCTCCGGGGCGGCGAGCTTCACGCCGAGGCCGCCGGCGATCTCGTAGCCCATGCACGAGTAGCCGTACTCGACGTGGTAGGCCTTCGGGTCGGAGGCGCGCCACAGTTTGTGCAGTTCGCCGGGCATGGATCCGGCCGCGTTGACGACGACGCCGTCGGATCCGGCGGCCTCGTTGACCACGCCGAGCATGACGGGCTGCGTCAGCGCCTCGCCGCCGTACAGCTCCGACACCGTGGCCTGCCAGTCGCGGGCCAGTTCGCCGGCCCGTGACGTCCACGACGGGTCGGCCTTCCAGCCGGCCAGGTCGAGCAGGGCCAGCCCCTCGCGGGCGTCGCCGACGAGCATGACGCCGGCGTGCTTGGCGGCGTCGAAGGCCGCGACGTTCAGGTTGACGAAGCGCGCGTCGCCGAACAGCGTGCGCGAGGCGGTGGTGAAGTCGGTGTACCGGGTGCCGACGCCGATGACGAGGTCGGCTTCGCGGGCCATCGCGTTGGCGGCGGCCGTGCCGCTGTGCCCGATGGCGCCGAGCGCGCACGGGTGGTCGTAGGGCAGGACGCCCTTGCCGGCCTGGGTCTCGCCGACGGGGATGCCGTGGGCCTCGGCGAAGCTCGCCAGTTCCTCCCACGCCTCGCTGTACACGACGCCGCCGCCCGCGACGATGACCGGGCGCCGCGACGCCTTGATCGCCTCCACGGCCCGGACGACGGAGGCGGAGTCGGGCACGGGACGGGCGACGTGCCAGACGCGCCGGCGGAACAGCTCGACCGGCCAGTCGTGCGCCTCGGCCTGGACGTCCTGCGGCAGCGCGAGGGTGACGGCGCCGGTCTCGGCCGGGTCGCTGAGCACGCGCATGGCCGCCATCAGCGCGGCGGGCAGCTGCTCGGGCCGGTTGACGCGGTCGAAGAAGCGCGAGACGGGCCGCAGGCAGTCGTTGACGCTGACGTCGTAGGTGCGCGGGTCCTCGAGCTCCTGCAGCACCGTGCCGGCGGCGCGGGTGGCGAAGATGTCGCCGGGGAGCAGCAGCACCGGGATCCGGTTGATCGTGGCGAGCGCCGCGCCGGTCACCATGTTGGTCGCGCCGGGGCCGATCGAGGAGGTGCAGGCGAAGGCCGACAGGCGGTTGCGCATCTTGGCGAAGCCCACGGCCGTGTGGACCATGGCCTGCTCGTTCCTGGCCAGGTAGTACGGCAGCGGGTCGCGCAGGCCGGCCCCGCGCTCGGCGAGCGCCTGGCCGACGCCTCCGACGTTGCCGTGCCCGAAGATGCCGAAGCAGCCCTCGATGAGCCGCCGCTCGACGCCGTCGCGTTCGCTCCACTGCTCGGCGAGGAACCGCACCAGCGCCTGGGCGACGGTGAGCCGTGTCGTCGTCATGCCTGGGTCTCCGTCTCACTCGTGCCGCCGTCCGCGCCGCTCCCGACGGCGGTCGTCATGGGGACGCGGGGGTCCACGGCCTGGCCGTCCCAGCTGGAGCGGATCCAGGCGTGCCGGGGGTCGTCGCAGAAGGCCATCGACCGCTCGCCGGCGGGCCCCGCGAGCACGTTCAGGTAGTACAGGTCGTAGCCGGGGGCGGCCATCGACGGGCCGTGGTAGCCGTGCGGCACGAGCACGACGTCGCCGCACCCCACCTCGGCGAGCACGTCGATGGGCCTGCCGGGCGAGCCGTACACCCGCTGGTAGCCGGGGCCGCCCTCGAAGTAGTAGATCTCCTCCAGCACGGCCTCGCCCTCGCCGAGGGTGTCGTGCTTGTGCGGGGGGTAGGACGACCAGTTGCCCTCGGGGGTGAGCACCTCGACGGCGACGAGCTTGTCGCACTCGAACGCGTCGGGCGCGCAGAAGTTGTTGACCTGCCGGCTGGCCTGCCCGGCCCCCCGGACCTCCACGGGCACCTTGCCCGCCGGCCCGTACCGCACCGGCAGCCGGCGGGTGGCGCGGGCGGACGGGAGGGCGAAGCGGCCTTCCCCGGTGACGCGCACCGTCGCCTCGATGGGCACGTACGCGAAGTCGGAGACGCCTTCGAACACCGACGGCCGGCCGTGGAGCTCCAGGCGTTCCCCCTCGCACTCGACCACGCAGGACCCCGACAGCGGCAGGACGAGCATCTCCTCGGAGCCGGTGGCGAACTCGACGGTCTCGCCGGACAGGTTGAGCGCGCGCAGCCCGGCGTAGGTCCATCCCGCGAGCTCCGGCGTGACGCGCAGCGCCCAGGGAGCATCGGCGGTCGTGCCGGCGGGGATGTGCGACATCAGGACACCTCCAGCAGCCCGGCGGCGGTGTCGACGGCCGCCGCCACGTCGTCGTCAGGAGGGTAGAGCAGCGCGCGCCCGACGACGAGCCCTCGCACGCCGGGAAGGCGCAGCGCCTTGCTCCACGAGGAGTACACCTCGTCGGGCGCGTTGGTCGGGTCGCCGCCGAGCAGCAGCGTGGGCAGGGTGGTGGCGTCCATGACCCGCTCCATGTCGGCGACCACCGGGATCTTCAGCCAGGTGTACGCGGAGGTCGCGCCGAGCCCCTGGCCGACGTGGATGGCGCGGATCATGCCCTCGGGGGAAAGGTCGTGCTGGACCGCGCCCTCGTCCCGGTGCGACCAGAACGGTTCGATCATGGCCATCAGCCCCTGCCCTGCCAGGCCGGTGACGGCGCGCGCGCACGATTCCAGCGTGGCCGCGGTCTCGGCCGAGCGCAGGCCGACGCGGCAGAGCATCTTGCCGCCGTCGAGCCGCATCCGCACGATGGACTCGGTGTCGTAGGCGGTGAAGCGGTCGTCGAACTCGAAGGCGCTGCCGTGGAGGCCGCCCCGGTTCATCGAGCCGATCACGACCTTGTCGTCGAGCGCGCCGAGCAGCAGCAGGTCTTCGACGATGTCGGGGGTGGCGAGCAGCCCGTCCACGCCGGGGCGGGCCAGGGCGGCGCACAGCCGGTCGAGCAGGTCGACGCGGCTGGCCATGGCCAGCGGCCGGCCGCGCACGCCGAGCGCGCCGCGGGCGGGGTGGTCGGCGGCGATGATGAGCAACTGGTCGCGGTCGCGCAGCAGCGGCCTGCGACGGCGTCCCGCCGCGGCCTCGGCGATCTTCTGCGGGTGTCTGGCGCGGTACTCCGCCAGCCTCCTGCGGTCCTCGTCACGCATGGGCTTCCCCCGAGAGCACGGCCTCGACCTCCTTGGCTGTGGGCATGGCCGGGGCGCAGGCGAGGCGTCCCGCCACGATGGCGCCGGCCGCGTTGGCGTACCCGAGGGTCCGCTCAAGGTCGCGCCCGGCGAGCAGGCCGTCGCAGAGGGCGCCGCCGAACGCGTCGCCGGCGCCGAGCCCGTTGACGACCTCGACGGGCACGGGCGGGACCTCCACCGTCCGGCGCGCCGTCATGCCGAGCACGCCGCCGGAGCCCTGCTTGACCACCGCGAGCTCGACGCCCATGTCGAGCAGCGCCCTCGCGGCCTCGCGCGGCTCGCGGGTGCCGGTGGCGACCTCGCACTCGTCCAGGTTGCCGACGGCCACCGTGACGTGCCGCAACGCCTCGCGCACCCATTCTCCCGCCGCCCGCGCCGACTCCCAGAACATGGGGCGGTAGTCCAGGTCGAGGACGGTGAGCGGGGCCCGGCCGCGCGCCCGCCAGGCGGCGAAGTGGGCGCTCCTGGACGGCTCCTGCGACAGCCCGGTGACCGTCGCCCAGAACAGGCCGGCGTCCCTGACCGCGGCGAGGTCCAGCTCCTCGGCGCGTATCTCCAGGTCGGGGGCCTTGGGGAAGCGGTAGAAGAACAGCGGGAAGTCCTCTGGCGGGCGGATCTCGCAGAACGTCACCGGCGTCGGCAGGCCCGGCACCTCGGTCACGTACCGGTCGTCCACGTCGTAGGACCGCAGCGCGTCGTGGACGAACGCGCCGAACGGGTCGGCGCCGGTGCGGGTGATCACCGCGGAGCGGCGGCCCAGTTTGGCGGCGGCGACCGCGACGTTGGTGGCGCTGCCGCCGAGGTACTTGCCGAAGGTCTCCACCTCGCGCAGGGACACGCCGATCTGGAGAGGGTAGATGTCGACGCCCACCCTGCCGATCGTGAGCACCTCGACCGCGCCGGCGCCGCCCGAACCCGGCTCGGTCACGCCGGAAGCGCTCATACCGGGCTCGGTCACGCCGGAAGCGCTCGTACCCGGCTCGGTGATGCCCGCGCCGCTCGTACCCGGCTCGGTGATGCCCGCGCCGCTCGTATTGGGCTCGGTCATGCCAGGGTCGCGAGGTAGGCGAGGCTCTCGCGGACGGAGACCTCCGGGCCCTCGCCCTCCGGGGGTTCGCCTTCCAGGACGACGTCCTGCTCCATGACGTACCAGCCCGCGTAGCCGGCCGCGCCGAGCCCGGCGACGATGCCTGCGACATCGACGTCGCCGCGTCCGAGGGGCCGGTAGATTCCCGCCCGGACGGCGTCGGTGTAGGTCAGCCTCCCGGCGCGTACCTGTTCGGCGAGCGTGGCGTCCACGTCTTTGAGGTGCACGTGTGCGACCCTGGCTGCTGCCCTGGACACCAGGTCGAGCGGGTCGGTGCCCCCGATGAGAAGGTGCCCGGTGTCCAGGCAGAGCGGCATGGCCGAGCCGTCGACCACGCGGTCCACCTCGTCACGCGTCTCGATCATGGTGCCGACGTGCGGGTGGAGCGTGACGGCGCGGCCGAACGGCTCGGCCTCCTTCAGCAGGCGCCCCAGGTTGGCCAGCAAGGTCTTCCAGCCCTCGGCGTCCAGCACGGGACGCCGGTCGTAGCCGTCGGCCCCGGTGGCGGCGGCCAGCACGACCGTCTCCACGTCGCCCTCGCAGAAGGACCGGAACACCGCCCGCGCCTCGGGCACCGGGTCGTAGGCGGGGTCGTGAAGCACGAGCGGGACGAAACCGCCGATGGCCCGCAGCCCGTAGGACTCCAGCAGCGCCCTGCGGTGCGCAGGAGAGGGCGGCAGGAACCCGTCCGGGCCCAGTTCGGTCGCGGCGAGCCCGGTGGAGCGCATCTCGCCGAGGACGCGCTCGCGGTCGAGCTGGTGGCCCCACCCGGGCACCTCGCACACGCCCCAGCTGATCGGCGCCCCGGCGACGCGCAGCGCCCCATCGGCCCGCCCGGACCGGCCGGTCTCCGTCGTGCCGCTCACGTTCGCCTCTCCGGCCGCCGCGTCCGTGGTCTGGTCGGTCATGCCGCCACCCGCCTCTGCCGCCGCCGCGTGCGTGCTCTGGTCGGTCATGCCGCCACCTGCTCGATCTCCGCGACGCGCACGGGGCGTCCTTCGCGGCGTGACAGCTCGGCCGCCTCGGCGACGCGCAGGGCGGCGAGCGCCTCGCCGACGCCGCACGGGCTCGGCCCGCCATCGCGCGCGCACGCGAGGAACGCGCCGAGCTCCGCCACGTACGCGGCCTCGAAGCGCGTCCCGAAGTCGGGCCACGGCTCGCCGCCGGGGAAGGCGACCCCGGGTTCGGCCGAGGCCAGGGGGACGCGCTCGTCCAGCCCCACGGCGAGCGTGCGGCGGGTGCCGGCCAGCTCCATGCGGACGTCGTAGCCCGCGCCGTTGTAGCGCGAGCCCTGCAGCGTGACGAGCGTCCCGTCCTCGAGGGTGAGCAGGGCGGCGCTGTTGTCCACGTCGCCGGCCTCGGCGAAGAACGCGGCGCCGCGGTTGGAGCCCGCGGCGTACACCGACTCGACCTCGCGGCCGGTGACCCACCGCAGGATGTCGAAGTCGTGGATGTGGCAGTCGCGGTAGATGCCGCCCGACAACGGGATGTACTCGGCGGCCGGCGGCCGCGGGTCGGCGGTCAGCATGTGCACGCGGTGCAGGTCGCCGATCTCGCCGCCGCTCAGCGCCCGGCGGGCCTCGGCGTACCCGGCGTCGAAGCGCCGCTGGAAGCCGATCTGCACCAGCGTGCCGCTGCGCGCGGCCGCCTGGACGACGCGCGCGGTCTCTTCGATGCCGGGGGCGACGGGTTTCTCGCAGAACACCGGGACGCCGGCCTCGCAGGCCCGCAGGATCAGCTCGGCGTGGGTGGACGTCGGGGTGGCCACGACCACGGCGTCGGCCTGGAAGGCGTCCCCGACCAGCGCGCCGACTCGGCCGGCCACCTCTTTGGCCCGGACCTCGTCGGCGTCGCCCACGACCAGTTCGTCCACCTCGGGGTGTGCGGCGAGCGTCGTCGCGTGAAACGCCCCGATACGGCCAAGACCCAACAGACCCACACGCATACTGCCTCCGCGCTCCGATCAGCTCATGACGGCCCGTCCCCAGTTCTAGGTACCAGAATGCCGCGAGTCAAGACTTTGTCCTGACATTCGGACGATCTATCCTCTAACGGCCGGAGTCGCACAAAGCGTCCCTTCGCGCGGGGCGGCCGGCGACCGGGCACTCCTTCAACAAGTGCCGGACGCGCCGGCCGCGCGATGGATGGCGTCGATCACCACCACCGCGCCCGCCCTGGCAGGGCGTGCTTCTCGGGGTGGGTTCCGACCGGCCGCAGGTCATCTCCGGCCAGATCCCTGCCGGTCAATTCCGGGTGCTCGCCGCCCTCGACGCCCTCGCCCCCTTCGCCGCCTTCGCGTGGAGGCGTGCTCCGCGCTCCGATCTCGCGCCGCCGTGCCCGGCCGTCGGGGGTCACGGGCCACTGGACGGGCTCACCCCTGATGCCGCGGAGCACGATGGTGACGAGCCCGACGCCGAGGACGGCGGCGACCACTATCACCCCGAATATGACGACCACGATGTAGCCCGGGTCCATGATTTCCCCCGATCTCAGACACGTGCCTACGTCCAGTATCGAACGCGCGCTCAATCTCCCTTCGGGCGGCGTCGGCCGCGCGGACGCCACCGCGTCCCTGCCGGTGCCCCGCGGACGGCCGTCGCGTCCGCGCCGATGTGCCGCGAACGCCGGTACAACAGAGCACAACCCCGTGTCGGCAGACGGGCATGCCGAGCCGTACCCTGCAACAGGACGGCGGCCAGCGCGCCACACATACGGAGGAGCACGAGCGATGCCCGAGTTCGACTACACCGACCTTCTCCCGCTGGGCCCGGATGAGACGGAGTACCGTCTGATCACGGCGGAGGGGGTGCGGAAGGTCGAGGCGGCGGGCCGCACGTTCCTCGAAGTGGACCCGGAGGCGCTCCGGCTGCTGACCAAGACCGCCATCCACGATATTTCGCACTATCTCCGGTCGTCCCACCTCTCCCAGCTCCGCAAGATCATCGACGACCCCGAGTCCAGCGGCAACGACCGTTTCGTGGCCCTGGACCTGCTCAAGAACGCGAGCATCTCGGCCGGCGGCGTGCTGCCCATGTGCCAGGACACCGGCACCGCCATCGTGATGGGCAAGCGGGGCCGCCACGTGCTGACCGACGGCGCCGACGCCGAGCACATCTCGCGCGGCGTGTACGACGCCTACACCGAGCTGAACCTGCGCTATTCGCAGATGGCCCCGCTGAACATGTGGGACGAGAAGAACACCGGCAGCAACCTGCCCGCCCAGATCGAGCTGTACGCCGAGGACCCGCACGGCCACCCCGACGAGTACAAGCTGCTGTTCATGGCCAAGGGCGGCGGCAGCGCCAACAAGTCGTTCCTCTACCAGGAGACCAAGGCCGTCCTCAACGAGAAGCGGATGCTGGAGTTCCTGGAGGAGAAGATCCGCTCGCTCGGCACCGCCGCCTGCCCGCCGTACCACCTGGCCGTGGTCGTGGGCGGCACGAGCGCCGAGTACGCGCTGAAGACCGCCAAGTACGCCTCGGCGCGCTACCTCGACGCGATCCCGACCGAGGGCTCGTCCTCGGGCCACGGCTTCCGCGACCTCGAGATGGAGAAGAAGGTCTTCGAGCTGACGCAGAAGCTCGGCATCGGCGCCCAGTTCGGCGGCAAGTACTTCTGCCACGACGTGCGGGTGATCCGCCTGCCCCGGCACGGCGCCTCCTGCCCGGTGGCCATCGCGGTCTCGTGCAGCGCCGACCGGCAGGCCCTGGCCAAGATCACGCCGGAGGGCGTCTTCCTGGAGAAGCTGGAGACCGACCCGGCGCGCTTCCTTCCCGACACCACCGACGAGCACCTGTCGGACGACGTGGTGCCGATCGACCTCAACAGGCCCATGAGCGAGATCCTCGCCGAGCTGTCGCGCTACCCGGTCAAGACCCGGCTATCGCTGACCGGCCCGCTCGTCGTCGCCAGGGACATCGCGCACGCCAAGATCGCCGAACGGCTCGACGCCGGCGAAGAGATGCCGCAGTACCTGAAGGACCACGCCGTCTACTACGCCGGGCCGGCCAAGACGCCCGAGGGGTACGCCTCGGGGTCCTTCGGGCCGACGACGGCCGGCCGCATGGACTCCTACGTCGAGCGTTTCCAGGCCGCGGGCGGCTCGCTGGTCATGCTGGCCAAGGGCAACCGCTCCAAGCAGGTCACCGAGGCGTGCCAGAGCCACGGCGGCTTCTACCTCGGCTCCATCGGCGGCCCCGCCGCCCGCCTCGCGCAGGACTGCATCAAGAAGGTCGAGGTCATCGAGTACCCGGAGCTGGGCATGGAGGCCGTCTGGAAGATCGAGGTCGAGGACTTCCCCGCCTTCATCGTGGTGGACGACAAGGGCGGCGACTTCTTCCAGGACACCAGTGGTCCCGTGCTCACCATCGGTCGTCGAATCTGACTAAACCTGACCGAAGATCTCAACAGAGAATCGGCATGGCCTCTACAGGCGGCAATGAACAAATCGGTAAGCTGCCCCCCATGCGCGCGCCAGTCGGATACGAGCTAGCCTCGCGATACCGGCTTGTGGAGCCGGTGGGACGCGGCGGCATGGGCACCGTGTGGCGCGCCCACGACGGCCTTCTCGACCGTGACGTGGCTGTCAAGGAGGTCCGCCTCCCGCTCGTCCTGGACGAGGAACTGCGGGCCGAGCTGTGCGCCCGCACCGAGCGCGAGGGCAGGGCGACCGCCATGGTCGCCCACCCGTCGGTGATCACGGTCTTCGACGTCGTCACCGAGGACGACCGTCCCTGGATCGTCATGGAACTGCTGCGCGCGCAGTCACTGGAGGAGATGGTCAAAGAGCACGGGCCGCTCCCCCCGCGCCGCGTGGCCGAGATCGGCCGCCAGGTGCTCGGGGCGCTGCGCGCCGTGCACGCCAAGGGCATCATGCATCGCGACGTCAAGCCCAGCAACGTCCTGGTGACCGAGGACCGCACGGTGCTGACGGACTTCGGCCTGGCCGCCCTCGAAGGCGACGCGTCGATCACCCAGGCCGGCATCGTGCTCGGCTCGGCCGGGTACATCGCGCCCGAGCGCGTCCTCGGCGACCGGGCCAGCCCCGCGGCCGACCTGTGGTCGCTCGGCGCGACCCTGTACACGGCCGTGGAGGGCCGCGGCCTGCACGGCCGCCGCACGGCCGCGGCGGCGCTGGCCGCGCTCACCAGCGGTGAGCCCATCCCCATGGATCGCGCGGGGCCGCTCGCGCCGATCTTGCACGGCCTGCTGCAGATCGCGCCCGACTCGCGGCTCGACGGCATGCGCGCCTCGCTCATGCTCGCGCGCGTCGCCGCCGGAGGCTCGGCCGAGGAGCCGCTCGGCGGGCCGATCCACCACGGCTCCGGGCGCACGCAGGCGCCGTCGCAGGGGTCGCCCGGCACGACGGGCTCCGGCTCCTCCAACTTCGCGGCCGCGTGGCCCCGGGACGCCGCGAACACCGGCGCGCGGCCCGCCGCGCGCGGTGGGCCGCGCGAGGACCCCAATCGCGTGCCGACCTCGCCGCGCCGGGCAGGGCACCGGGGCCAGCACCGCGCCGACGCCCGTCCTGACCGGACGTTCAGCGTGCCCTCGGAGGCCCCCGACCCCGTGCCGGCGCCGCGTTCGCCGCGCAGGCAGGCCGAGGGGGTGCACCGCAAACCGATGGACCCGGCGGCGGGCCGCCGACGCGCTCCCGCCAACTCCGAGCTGAGCCCGGTGATCCGCCAGCTGTCCGAAATCATGCGGATGGTGGTGCCTCGTCGCTTTTGGCCGAGAAATATGCGTAAGTAAGGCGAAAGCAATCCTCAACCCGCTATCGCTATCTTCTTAGTCATGCCCGAACAGCAGACGCGCCTGCTCGCCGACAGATACGAGCTGATCGCCACCCTCGGCCGGGGGACGATGGGCACGGTCTGGCGGGCGCACGACCGCCTCCTCGGCCGCGACGTCGCCGTCAAGGAGATCCGGCAGGATTCGGGTCTCAGCAAGGCGCAGCGCGCCGAGCTGCGCGAACGCATGATCCGCGAGGGCCGGAACGCCGCCAAGATCGTGCATCCGTCGGTGGCCACGGTGCACGACGCCATCCTGGTGGACGGCAGCCCGTGGATCATCATGGAGCTGGTCGAGGCCAGGTCGCTGGAGCAGGTGATCGACGAGGAGGGGCCGCTCCCGCCCCGGCTCGTCGCCGAGATCGGGCTCGACCTGCTCGGAGCGCTCGGCGCGGCCCACAAGCAGGGCGTGCTGCACCGCGACGTCAAGCCCGGCAACGTGCTGCTGACCGACACCGGCCGGGTGGTCCTCACCGACTTCGGCATCGCCAAGGCCGAAGGCGACACCAACATCACCAAGACCGGCATGGTCATCGGCTCTCCCGGCTACACCGCCCCCGAGCGGGCCCGGGGCGACCACACCGGCACCGAGTCGGATCTGTGGTCGCTGGGCGCCACGCTGTACTTCGCGGTCGAGGGACGGCCCGCGTACGAGCGGTCGTCGGTCAGCGAGACCCTGGCGGCGCTGATGACCGAGCAGGCCGACCCGCCGACCCAGGCGGGGCCGCTGCGTCCGACGCTTGAGGGGCTGCTGGAGAAGGACTACACCAAGCGGCTCAAGTACGACCTGGCCGTGGCCATGCTGCGCCGGGTCGCCAAGGTCTCCTCCATCCCGCCGGCGGCGTCCGCCGCCGCCTCCGCGCCTCCTGCGGCGTCCCGGGCCGCCGCGTCCTCCGGGACCGCCGCCCAGAACGCCCAGCAAGCTCAGAACACTCAGAACGCCCAGGCCGCCGCCCAGCCCCCGGCCGCCACCCCGAAGGCTCCCGGCGCCGCCCCGGCCTCGCCGGACCCGCGGACCAGCGCCCCGGACCCGCAGACCACCGTCCCGAAGGCCCAGGCGGCCGCACCCGAGACCCAGGCTCCGGCCGGGTCTTCACAGCCCGCCGCCCCGGGGGCCCCGGACGTCCCGGAGTCGCAGACCACCATCCCGAAGGCCCGGGCCACCGGGCCCGGGTCCGCCGAGGGGGAGGTGGACACCGACCAGACCATGACGATCATCCGTCCCAAGGGCGGCCTGCGCATCCCGGGCGGCCCCGTCCCGCCTCCCGCCTCGGGCGCGCCGTCCACGGCCGCGCGCGCGGGAGCGGCGGCCGGCGAGGACGACCAGGCCACCATCGTCGGGCGGCTCCCGTCCGCCTCGGCCGCGCCGCCCCGGACGCCCCCCAGGAGCCCCGCCGCCGCGCCGCGGACACCGCCGCCCCCGCACGCGCCGGGCGGCTCGCCCGCCCATCCCCCCGCCGGGACGTACGCGCACGACGCCCCGGCGCCCCCGTACGCGGGCGGCGGCGCGCACCCGGCAGGCGGCCAGGGCGGCACGGACGGCTCGGCGGGCCAGGGCGGCGTGGCGGGTCCAGGCGGCGTGGCGGGTCCGCGCGGCATGGCCGGCCCGCGCGGCATGGCGGGTCCAGGCGGTATGGCGGGTCCGGGCGGCATGGGGCACCCGGGCGGGGTGAGCGGCCCGGGCGGTCCCGGCCACCCGGGCGGCATGGCGAACGCCGGCGGCATGGGCACGGACGCCGACACGCCCTCGCACGGGCTGGGCACCGACCTGTTCTCCTTCCAGGGCGCCGCCCCGCCGAGGAGCGGCAGCCCGGTCGGGATGATCGTCCTGGTGGTGGTCGCCCTGCTCGGCCTTGCCACCATCGTCATGCTCGTCGCCTCGGCGGTCTCCGACGGCGACTCGCGGCCCTCGCCCTCAGGCGAGAAGGCGCCGGCCGGCGCCGGGACCGGCCGGGCCCCGGCCACCGCCGTCGACGCCCGCGTCAGCACGACGCTCGGCCCGGACGACGGCGCCGACCTCGGTCCAGGGGGCGGCGTCTCCCCCGGCGCGGCGGACGGCTCGTCCACCGGCGCGCGTTCCCGGGAGAGCGCCACTCCTCAAGAGGGCGTGGCCGCCGCGCCGGCCCCGGGACTGCGCCGCCACGTCGACCGCACCGGCTTCGCCATCGACGTCCCGGCCAAGCTGCGCGCGGCGGCCAGGGGCGGCGGCGTGAGCTTCAGCGTCGCCGGGGACGCCCGCACGCTGCGCGTCGCCCAGTCGGCGGACGGCACCGCCGACGTGCTCAACGCCGCCAAGGCCGCGCAGGCGCGGGCCAGGGCGAACGGCACCTACCCCGGTTACACGCTGATCCGCCTCGCCGCGACCCGCCCCGCGCCGTACACGGGGACGGACGTGGCCGACTGGGAGTTCCGCTACACCTCCGGCACGGGCACCACGCGCGTGTTCTCCCGGTGGGTGTCGGTGCCGGGCGGGCCGCTCTACGCGATCTACTGGTCGGCGCCCGACGCCCGCTGGAACCCTGGGCAGTCGGGACTCGACGACGTCCTGTCGTCGTTCCGGCCCGCCCGCGGGAGCACGTCCAGCGGTTCCTAGAGCAAGACTGGGGTCATGGAGGATTTCCGGATCGAACATGACTCTATGGGCGAGGTACGCGTCCCGGCGGCGGCCAAGTGGCGGGCGCAGACGCAGCGGGCGGTGGAGAACTTCCCGATATCCGGCCGCGGGCTGGAGCCCGCGCACATCGCGGCGCTCGGGTTGATCAAGGCGGTGGCCGCCGAGGTGAACGGCGAGCTGGGCGTCCTTTCGCCCGACATGGCGGAGGCGATCTCCGAGGCCGCCACCGACGTGGCGGAGGGCGAGTGGAACGACGAGTTCCCGATCGACGTCTTCCAGACGGGCTCGGGCACCTCGTCCAACATGAACGCCAACGAGGTCGTCGCCACGCTCGCCGAGAAGCGCCTGGGCCGCCCCGTGCACCCGAACGACCACGTCAACGCCTCGCAGTCGTCCAACGACGTGTTCCCCTCGTCGATCCACGTGGCCGCGATGATCGACGTGGTGTACGAGCTGATGCCGGCGCTGGACCATCTGGCCGTCGCGCTGCGGCAGAAGTCGATGCGGTTCGAGACGATGGTCAAGGCGGGGCGCACGCACCTGATGGACGCCACTCCGGTGACGCTCGGCCAGGAGTTCGGCGGCTACGCGACGCAGATCGAGCACGGCATCACGCGGCTGCGCTCGACGCTGCCCCGGGTCGCCGAGCTGCCCCTCGGCGGGACGGCGGTCGGCACGGGCGTCAACACGCCGCCCGGCTTCGCGCGCAAGGTCATCGCCAAGCTGAGCG
Source organism: Sphaerisporangium dianthi (assembly GCF_042654065.1). Taxonomy (NCBI): domain Bacteria; kingdom Bacillati; phylum Actinomycetota; class Actinomycetes; order Streptosporangiales; family Streptosporangiaceae; genus Sphaerisporangium; species Sphaerisporangium dianthi. The sequence goes on from NZ_JBHSFP010000010.1 coordinate 235,703, forward strand.
AGGCGACCGAGCTGCCGTTCACCGAGGCGCGCGACCACTTCGAGGCCCAGGGCTCCCGGGACGCGCTGGTCGAGCTGTCGGGCCAGCTGCGCGTGATCGCCGTCTCGCTCAACAAGATCGCGAACGACCTGCGCTGGATGGGGTCGGGACCGAGGGCGGGGCTCGGCGAGATCAACCTGCCCGACCTGCAGCCCGGCTCCTCGATCATGCCGGGCAAGGTGAACCCGGTGGTGCCCGAGGCGGTGTGCATGGTGGCCGCGCAGGTGATCGGCAACGACGCCGCGGTGACCTTCGCGGGCGCGGCGGGGAGCTTCGAGCTCAACGTGATGATGCCGGTCATCGCGCGCAACGTGCTGGAGTCCATCCGGCTGCTGGCCAGCGTGTCGCGGCTGCTCGCCGACCGGTGCGTCCACCACATCACCGCCAATCCCGAGCGGATGCGCGAGTACGCCGAGTCCTCGCCGTCGATCGTCACCCCGCTCAACCGCCACCTGGGGTACGAGGAGGCGGCGAGCATCGCCAAGCAGTCGCTCAAGGAGCGCAAGACCATCAGGCAGGTCGTGATCGAACGCGGCCACGTGGCCTCCGGCAAGCTCACCGAGGAGGCCCTGGACGCGGCCCTGGACGTGCTGGCCATGACCCGCCCGCCGCAGGCCTCCGAGAACGGCGACACCGGCGAGAACGGCGGGACCGGCGGGACCGGCACGGCCCCTTCCTGACCTCGCGCCGCCGGGGCCGGAGGATCGGGCCGCTCGCGCGGCGCCTACTCCTCCGGCGTGGCGGGAAGGTAGCGCTGCTGGATGGCGCGGGCCAGGCGCAGCAGGTAGCCGCCGCCGGGCAGGCGGGTGGCGAGCCTGGCCGGCGCCGAGCGCTTGGGAACGAGCTTGCCGGGCTCGGCGCCGGCCTCGACGCGCACCCGGCCCCCTCTGGCCATCTCCAGGACGAACCGCAGGTCGGACTCCTTGCCGTCGACGCGCAGGCGCGGCGCCCACACTCCCGGCCCGATGTGGCCCTCGCCGGCGAACCGGCGGACCGCGACCTTGGCGACGAGCTGCCCCGGGTAACGGCCGGGCACACCGGGTTCGACCAGGGCGGGCACGCTGACGACCCGGCTCCGGTTGGCCACGTGCCGCAGCACCAGCTCGGCCGGGGGGCCGCCGCTCGGCGGCACGTACGGGACGGGGAGGACGACGAAGACGCTCCCGTCCCGGTGGGTGACCGCCGCCCCCGGCGAGACGAGCGTGATCGACTCGGCGAACGATTTCGGCTCGACGCACACGCTCAGCTCGCGCTGCTCGGACCAGCAGGGGATGACGAGCTTGCGCGGCCGTTCCGCGAGGACGCCGACGCAGCTGAGCTGGGCGCCGCGGTGCCCGGCGACGCGGGTGCGCGCCTGGTGGGCGCCGCTGTGCATGCGCACGTGCACCTCCCACTCGCCGGAGCGCAGCGGGCGGCCCAGCCCGGCGGTGCCCACGTCCAGCCGTGCCCGTCCGACGGCCCACAGGCGCACCCGGTCGCCTTCCCTCGACCGGCACATCTCCCCCGACACCGGAAGGAAGAAGATCAACCCGTAGTCCACGTGGCGGATGTAGACCTCCATGCGGGCCCGCTCTACCGATTCGGTGACGTCGGCCAGCCGCGGCGGGAGGGTGAAACCGCCCAGCGGGGGCGTCCAGAGCAGCCGGTCGCCGGCCGCCGTGAGCGTGACGGGCGCCCCCTGCGCGTCGACGATCTCCACGGCGAGGTCGAGCAGCAGGACGTCCTCCTCCCAGCGCACGTCGCGCAGCTCGGCACGCAGTGAGATGCCCCTGGAAGCCTCGCTGAGGGCCACCAGACGCCCGAGATCGCCGCTTCTGACCAGAACCGCCCGGGCGCGGAGATGGACCGGCAGAAAGGCGTCCAGCGCCTCGGGGAACCGTTCGCGGGTGAGGTCGCGCAGCGCGGCGAACAGGGCCGGACGCTGGTCTGCGCGCGCCGCCGGCAGTTGGCGCCCGCCGAGCGGGCGGAGCACGGCCGTGCGGAACAGGTGGACGTACAGGCGCTCCCGCTGCTCCTGCGAGTCGCTGTGGGCGTCCACGACGTCGAGGACCGCCCGGATGCCGGCGGCGTGCCCGGCGGGGTCCGCGGGGCGCTCGGGCTCGGCGCCGATGTGACAGCACACCTGGTCGGCGAGGACCGTGATGACCTTGGCGGTGAGGTAGGCCTTGAGCACGAACGCCTGCTCGGACAGTTCGGGCTCGACCTCGGCGAAGCGGATCTCGCGCGAGTCGAGGAAGGCGCGGCGGAACAGCTTGTGCGCCGTCGGCAGGGTGAGCAGGCGGTCGCGCATGACGTCGGCGCGCTCGCGGTTGCGGGAGAAGGCCCGGGGCGGCGGGCTGTCGCCCTGGACGAGCCGACCGATCAGCACGTCGGCGTCGGCCTCGACGGCCGCGCGGTACATGGCCTCCAGCGCCACCCGTTCGAGGCGGTCGCGCCGGCCGAGCAGGTACACGTACTCGCCGCGCGCCACGGCCAGCCCCACGTTGCGTCCGCGCACCGGCGAGCCGGTGTGCTCCAGATGCAGGACCCTGACGTTGGGGCGGACGGCGGCGACGGCGTCGAGCCGTTCCCGCGTGCCGTCGTCCGACCGGTCGTCCGCGAAGATCACTTCGTACTCGTCCGACGGCATCGTCTGCTCGAGCAGCGAACGCACGCACGCGTCGAACGCGTCATCGTCCGGGCCTGGCTCGGACACCGGCACCACCACGCTGACCTTCACACCCATGCGGCCAGCGTGACGCCGGGCACCGTCCCGGCGCCCTCAGACTTGCCGAAACCTCGAACAACCCTGACTAAGAGTTCGCGCGCATCATGACCGTGACACGGCGAGGGATCGGCGGATCAGGATCAGTACCAGCCGACGGACTGGGAGTGGGCCCAGGCGCCGCAGGGGCTCTTGTAGCGGGCCGCGATGTAGCCGAGGCCCCATTCGATCTGGGTGGCGGCGCTGACCTGCCAGTCGGCGCCGGCGCTGGCCATCTTGCTGCCGGGGAGGGCCTGGGGGATGCCGTAGGCGCCGCTGCTGCGGTTCATCGCCCGCTCGTTCCAGTGGCTCTCCCTGTCCCAGAGCTTCTCGAGGCAGCCCCACTCGCCGGACCACCCCTTGGCGGCGGCCATCTGCTGGCCGAGCGCCTTATTGCTGCCGGGGTTCGGCTGGGAGCCGGGCGGGAACGCCTGCGGGTTGAACCCGTTGCCGCCGGGCGCCGTCTTGACGATCTTCACTTGGTCCCAGTCGGGAGCCGACTTGGTGCGGGCGGCCTTGATGTCGCGCGCCCGCTGCGCCTGGGCGGCGACGGCCTTGAGCGCGTCGGCCTCGGCGTCCGGCGCGAAGGGGTCGGCCATGCGGGTGAGTTCGTTGAGGCTGAGCGGCGTCGCCGGCGTGGCGGCGTTCTCGCGCATCGTCTGCACGGTGAAGACGCCGAGCGCGGCGACCACGGCGAGGGAGAGGCCGATGCCCACCACGCGTTTGGGGGTCAGCCATGACGAGCGCCCGGGCCGCCGATCGGTGCGACCGCGTGGCGGCACGGCTTCTTTGTCGCCGTCCCGCCTGCTTCGCCTGTCCCGCAACTGCTGACCTGAGCTCACGGCCTACGAGCTTGCCGTGAATCGGGGGGTGGTTCGCAACCCAAACGTAAAAGTTATTTGACGGTTACATGGCTAACCAGCGAGTAACGTGCGGTTTCGCCGCTCGATGTGACTTTCGTCACACCAGGGAACGCCGCCCCCGCCCTCCGGACCCCCGATCCGGAGGGCGGCGGAGCGACCGCCCGTCATGAGAGTCGCGGCTCTGTGACAGAGCCGGATTCCCGGCCCGGCGGGCCGGACGGCCTTCGCCGCGCGGCCGCGGCAGGGCGTGACGGTGCGGACGCCCTCAGCGTGACGGCCTACTGTCGGGTTCCCATGGGGGCCATGTCTCAGTTCTGTGACACAGAGGGAGATAACGCACCATCGGCCATAATGTGCGGGTGGCCGGCATCCTCCTCGTCGAAGACGACCCCTCGGTCCGGACCGGCCTCGAGCTGGCCCTGACGCGTCAGGGGCATTCCGTGACCGCCTACGCCACCGGCGAAGAAGCTCTGGACCACGTGCGCGCCCGCAGGCCGGAGATCGTCATCCTCGACGTCATGCTGCCCGGCATCGACGGCGTGGAGGTCTGCCGCCGCATCCGCAGGCTCGACTCCCTGCCGATCATCCTGCTCACCGCCCGCGGCGACGACCTGGACATGGTGGTCGGGCTGGAGGCCGGGGCGGACGACTACGTGGTCAAGCCCGTGGAGCCGCGCGTGCTCGACGCCCGCATCCGCGCCGTGCTGCGCCGCCTCGAGTCGGCCTCCGCCGACCGCATCAGCTTCGGCGACCTCGTGGTCGACCGGGGGGCGCTCAAGGTGACCCTGGCCAACCGCGAGGTCCACCTCACCCCCACCGAACTGCGGCTGCTGCTGGAACTGGTGCGGCACCCCGGGCAGGTGCTCAACCGCCGCTATCTGCTGCGCGCGGTCTGGGACCACAACCACGTGGCCGACTCCCGCCTGGTGGACGCCTGCGTGCAGCGCATCCGCGCCAAGATCGAACCCGTCCCGGCCGAGCCGGTGTACATCCACACGGTGCGGGGCTTCGGCTACCGCTTCAGCCCGCCGTGACCCTCGGCCTCCGGCGTCCCACCGGCCTGCGCGGCCGGCTGGTCATCACCTTCGTCCTGGTCGCGGTGACCGCCTCGACCCTGGTCGCGGGGATCGGATACCAGCTCGTCCGCAGGGCGCTGCTGGATCGCGCGGAGGCCGGCGCCGTCGTGGACGTCCGCGACGTCATCCAGCGGATCTCGCTGCCGATCGGCACCAGCGAGCTGCTGTGGCCCACCGACGCGGTGGTGACCGACAGCGACCTCACCAACCTGGCCGAGTCCCTCGGCGGGCCGGACCGCCAGGTGATCCTCAAGTACGGCGAGCAGGAGCGGCTGAGCAGCGGCACCACGTTCGGGCTCGACGACGTCCCCGCGGAGCTGCGCAGGCAGGCCGCCGAGCGCATGGTGCGCCAGCGGCTGCTGATCCACGGCGATCCGTGGCTGCTGATCGGCACGCAGGTCCACCGGCTGACCCGCACCGGCGCGGTGCGCCCCACCGGCATGACGATCTACGTGTTCGTGTCGCTCAAGGAGGAGGGCGGCGTCCTGGCCCGGCTGCGCACCGCGCTGGCCCAGGCGTCCGGGATCACGCTGGCGATCGCGCTGACCGTCGCGCTGGTGTCCGCGCGGAGCGTCCTGCGCCCGGTGCGCAGGCTCGGCGACGCCGCGCGCGCCCTCGGCGCCGGGCGCCTGGACACCCGCCTGCCGGTGGACGGCCGCGACGAGCTGGCCGGGCTGTCGGCGACGTTCAACGACACCGCCTCCGCCCTGGAGCAGACGGTGTCGGAGCTGCGCGCCCTGGAAGCGATGTCCCGGCGTTTCGTCGCGGACGTCTCCCACGAGCTGCGCACCCCTCTCACGGCGATGACGGCGGTGACCGACATGCTGACCGAGGAGGCGCAGAACCTCCCCCCGGACGCGGGCAAGGCCGTGAACCTCGTGGTCCGTGAGATCAACCGGCTCAGGGTGCTGGTGGAGCACCTCATCGAGGCGAGCAGGTTCGACTCGGGCGCCGCCGTGCTGACCAGGGAGAACGTCGACGTCGGCATGGCGCTGGCCGACTGCCTGGAGATCAGGGGCTGGACCGGCCGGGTGCGCCTGGAAGTGCCGCGCGGCCTGTCGTTCTCGCTCGATCCCCGGCGCTTCGACGTGATCGTGGCGAACCTGGTGGGCAACGCCCTGCTCCACGGCGCTCCCCCCGTGACCGTGACCGCCCGCGCGCTGCGCAGCGGCCTGGAGGTGAAGGTGCGCGACCGCGGCAAGGGCATCCCCCGCGACGACCTTCCCCATGTCTTCGAACGCTTCTACAAGGTCGGCGCGGGGCGGGCGCGCAGCGACGGCAGCGGGCTCGGCCTCGCCATCGCCAAGGCCAACGCCGAGTTGCACGGCGGGACGATCAAGGTGGAGCTGTGCGACCCGGGCACGCTGTTCACCGTCTGGATCCCCTACTCATGAGACCGCGTCCGATGACCTCACGGCGCTCGCGGTCCCGGCGGGCCGCGGCGTCCGGCCCCGCGCACGCCGCGGCGCCGGTGATGGCGTTGGCGCTGGCGCTGGCGCTGGGCGGGACGGCGGCCTGCGGGGTCGACCCCACGGGGGTGCTCGACGCAGGTCCCGCACCGGTGATCAGCGCCAAGGGGGCCGTCGCGAACGTGTACCTGCTGCGTGACGGGCGGCTGTCGCCCAAGCAGGTGTCCACGGCGTCCAACGCCGCCGAGGACGTGATGGGGGCGCTGTTCGAGGTGAGCAAGAGACCGGGGGACGGCCTGGGCTCCGCGCTGTCGTCCTTCCGGCTGGAGCAGAGCCCGCTCGGGCGGTACGGGGTGGACAGCGGCGTGCGCAACGACCCGGAGAATCCGGTGGGCCTGCGGCTGCACGTCATCGTCAACGGGCCGGGCCGGCTCAGCAGGGCGGCGATGGCCCAGATCACCTGCACAGCACGGCTGCGCGAGGAGATCTGGGCCGTGAAGATCACTCAGACGACGGCCAAGGGGCCGCTGGCGCTGGGCGAGCACACCTGCCGCGAGTACCACGACCTGGCGGCGCCCAACGTCAACCTGCCCCCATGACGGTCAGACCGTGATGTCCTCCAGCATCTCGGTCACCAGCGCGGCGATCGGCGAGCGCTCGGAGCGGGTGAGCGTGACGTGCGCGAACAGCGGGTGCCCCTTGAGCTTCTCGACGACGGCCACCACGCCGTCGTGCCTGCCCACCCTGAGGTTGTCGCGCTGGGCGATGTCATGGGTGAGCACGACGCGCGAGTTGGCGCCTATGCGGGACAGCACGGTGAGCAGGACGCCGCGCTCGAGCGACTGGGCCTCGTCCACGATCACGAACGCGTCGTGCAGCGACCGTCCCCTGATGTGGGTGAGCGGCAGCACCTCCAGCATGCCGCGGTCGAGGACCTCCTCGATCACCTCGGGGGTGGTGACGGCGCCGAGGGTGTCGTACACCGCCTGCGCCCACGGGCCCATCTTCTCGTTCTCGGAGCCCGGCAGATAGCCGAGCTCCTGGCCGCCGACCGCGTACAGGGGGCGGAAGACGATGACCTTGCGGTGCTGGCGGCGCTCCAGCACGGCCTCGAGGCCGGCGCACAGCGCGAGCGCGGACTTGCCCGTGCCGGCCCTGCCGCCGAGGGAGACGATGCCGACCTCGGGGTCCATGAGCAGGTCGAGGGCGATGCGCTGCTCGGCGGAGCGGCCGTGCAGGCCGAACACCTCGCGGTCGCCGCGCACGAGCCGCACCGACTTGTCGGGCTGCACGCGCCCGAGCGCCGACCCCCTGGCGGACAGCAGCCGCAGTCCGGTGTGGGTGGGAAGCTCGCGGGCCTCCTCCAGGTCGGTGGTGCCGTGCTCGAACAGCGACTCGACGTCCTCGGTGGTCACCTGGAGCTCGGCCATGCCGGTCCAGCCGGACTCCACCACCAGGTCGGCGCGGTACTCCTCGGCGGTCAGGCCGATGGAGGCCGCCTTGACCCGCATCGGCAGGTCCTTGGACACCAGCACCACGTCGTGGCCCTCGGCCGCGAGGGAGCGGGCGACCGTGAGGATGCGGGTGTCGTTGTCGCCGAGCCGGAATCCGGCCGGCAGGATCGCGGGATCGCTGTGGTTCAGTTCGACTCTGATCGTGCCCTCGCCTATCGGCATGGGCTCGTCCAGCCTGCCGTGCCGGACACGAAGATCGTCCAGGAAGCGCAACGCCTTGCGGGCGAAGTATCCGAGTTCGGGGTGGTGGCGCTTGGCCTCCAACTCGGTGATGACGACGATCGGCAAGACGACTTCGTGCTCGGCGAAGCGGCTCATCGCCGCAGGGTCGGCCAGCAGGACAGAGGTGTCCACTATGTACGTGCGCCTCGATGGCGTGAGGCTACTTCCAGTGGACGGGTTGCTCGAGGACACTGCCACGCGTTCTCCCCCGGGCGCCAGGAGTCAGCGCCCTGCCTATGAGGTGGTGAGCGGACCGGGCCCGATCGTGCGCCCCCACCTGCGCGAGGCGACGCCGGATCCCGGCCCCCCTCGTCAAAAGGCGACGCAAGGGCGGACCCTCTCCCGAAGTAGGCCGTATGGACTGCCTACTCCTTACGGTACGTCGTGGACGCCCCCTACCCAACAGCTCGACCAGGGCTGATAGGGGGTGTTCACGGGGTGTTTCAGTTTCCGTACCGCCGGTGCCGCGCGGCGTACGACCGCAGCGCCCGCAGGAAATCGACTTTGCGGAAGTCAGGCCAGTAGGCCTCGCAGAAGTAGAATTCGGAGTGAGCGCTCTGCCAGAGCAGGAAGCCGGACAGCCTCTGCTCTCCCGACGTGCGGATGAGAAGATCCGGGTCGGGGAGGCCGCGCGTGTAGAGATGCTCCGCGATGTGCTCCACATCGAGAACCTCGACAAGCTCCTCGATGCTCGCGCCCTTGCTGGCGTGCTCCTGGAGGAGGGAGCGCACCGCATCAGCGATCTCACGCCTTCCTCCATACCCAACCGCAACGTTCACAATCAGCCCAGGACGTCGTGATGTCACTTCTTTGGCATCTTTGAGGATTCGGGCCGTGCGATCGGGCAAAAGGTCCAGCGCTCCCATGGGGTTGACCCGCAACCCGCCGGCCACCAGGCCCTGCACGGTCTCCTCGATGATCTCCATCAGCGGGTCGAGCTCTTCCTTGGGCCGGGAGAGGTTGTCGCTGGAGAGCAACCACACCGTGACGATCTCCACACCGGCCTCACGGCACCACACCATCAGCTCGGAGATCTTGTCCGCGCCCTTCTGGTGGCCGTGGCTGACGTCGCGCAGGCCCATGGCCCTGGCCCAGCGGCGGTTGCCGTCCACGATGACACCCACGTGGCGAGGTATCTGATCGCTGGACAGCTTGGTTCCAAGACGGCGCTCGTACAACCGGTACACGAGATCGCGCACGCCCATGGAGACCTCCCCTTCGCCGCCCGGCGGCTGCCGGACGTTGACGACACGCAATTATCACGTGCTCCGACGCCTGCCCGCCCCCCGCTTGGGTTGCTATTGAGCCCCGTTACCCACAACGGGGAGCGGACACAGGCTTGAGCGGAAGCGTCAGGACAGGCGGTCCACCAGGGAGTGGTACTCCTGCCACAGTTGCCCGGGCAGGTGGTCGCCGAAGGTCGCGAAGTGGCCGGGAATCAGCGCGGCCTCCCGCTTCCACACCTCAGGGTCGACCGAGAGCAGGGCCGAAAGGTCGGCCTCGGCGACGTCGAGGCCCTCGGTGTCCAGGTCGCCGCGCGAGGGCAGGAGCCCGATGGGGGTCTCCACGGCGCCGGCCTCGCCGTTCAGCCGCTCGACGATCCACTTGAGCACGCGGCTGTTCTCGCCGAAGCCCGGCCACAGGAAGCGTCCGGAGGAGTCCTTGCGGAACCAGTTGACGTAGTAGATGCGCGGCAGCCCGCCCGGGCCGGCCATCTTGCCGACGTCGAGCCAGTGGGCGAAGTAGTCGCCCATGTTGTACCCGCAGAACGGCAGCATCGCGAAGGGGTCGTAGCGCAGTTCGCCGACCTTGCCCTCGGCGGCGGCGGTCTTCTCCGAGGCGACGTTGGCTCCGAGGAAGACGCCGTGCTGCCAGCTGAACGACTCGGTGACCAGCGGCACGGCCGTCGCGCGGCGCCCGCCGAACAGGATGGCCGAGATCGGCACGCCCTTGGGGTCCGACCACTCGGGGGCGATGATCGGGCACTGGGACGCGGGGGTGGTGAAGCGGGCGTTCGGGTGGGCGGCCGGCTCGCCGGAGCCGGGCGTCCAGTCGCGGCCCCGCCAGTCGATGAGATGCGCGGGAGGCTCGTCGGTGAGCCCCTCCCACCACACGTCGCCGTCGTCGGTCAGCGCCACGTTGGTGAAGATGCTGTTGCCCCAGAGCGTCTCGACGGCGTTGGCGTTGGTCGCCTCGCCGGTGCCGGGCGCCACTCCGAAGAAGCCGGCCTCGGGGTTGATGGCGTAGAGCCTGCCGTCCTCGCCGAAGCGCATCCAGGCGATGTCGTCGCCGACGGTCTCGACCTTCCACCCGGGGATGGTCGGCTGGAGCATCGCGAGGTTGGTCTTGCCGCAGGCGGAGGGGAAGGCGGCCGCGATGTAGCGGACCTGGCCGCCGGGAGGGGTGAGCTTGAGGATGAGCATGTGCTCGGCGAGCCAGCCCTGGTCGCGGGCCATCACGCTCGCGATGCGCAGCGCGTAGCACTTCTTGCCGAGCAGGGCGTTCCCGCCGTAGCCGGAGCCGTAGGACCAGATCTCACGGGTCTCCGGGAAGTGGCTGATGTACTTGGTGGTGCTGCACGGCCACGGGACGTCCTCCTGGCCGGGCGCCAGCGGGACGCCGACCGAGTGGACGGCCTTGACGTAGTCGCCCCTCTCTTCGATCAGCCGCAGGGCCGGCTCCCCCATGCGGGTCATGACGCGCATGGATACGGCGACGTACGGAGAGTCGGTGATCTCGACGCCGAGCTGGGAGATCTCACCGCCGAGCGGGCCCATGCAGAAAGGCACCACGTACATCGTGCGCCCGCGCATGCAGCCTCGGAACAACCCGTCGAAGGTGGCGCGCATCTCCTTGGGCGCGATCCAGTTGTTGGTGGGCCCCGCGTCCTGCGGGTCCTCCGAGCAGATGAAGGTGCGGTCCTCGACGCGGGCGACGTCGCTCGGGTCGGACGTCGCGAGGAAGCTGTTGGGCCGCGCGGCGAGGCGCGTGAACGTGCCCTGCTTGACGAGCAGGTTGGTCAGGCGCGTCCATTCGGCCTCCGACCCGTCGCACCACTCGACGCGGTCGGGGCGGGTCAGTTCGGCGATCTCTGTGACCCAGGCGGCGAGCTCGGCGTGGGACGTCGGGGCGGTCATTTCAATGGAAACTGACACGGAGCCGGCTCCTTACTCTCAGGCCAAACATCATCAACGACGGAACGCGCCGAATCCAATTGGCATAGACCAGTCGCGGAAACAGGTGCTCAAGAACTCCTCAAAAGAGGAGATCCGTTGCTCCTGTTTCCCTGCCGTTTCACGCCATTGAATTCGGACAACCGTCGTCAGCCCTGCTCACTGCCCATGATCGTGGCGTCATAACAGAGCAGGGATCGCGATGGTTTCCAGGGAGTTTACCCATCTTGGGGAAGATGAGAGAGTCGGCCTCCGCCCGGCGGGCCGCCCGCCCGCCAGGACCGGAGAGTGCCATTGGTATAGGCCATTGGAAATGGTCTAGGCCTGTCAAAAGATTGGTTCAGTCCAATCTACGCATTCAGGTCGGGGCCGGCGGAGCGAACGCGGTCGACCTGCTGGAGGGCATCGCGCAGGTCAGCGAGCCAGGTGTCGGTGTGGGCGCCCACCAGGCGGACGCACCAGGCGAGGGCGTCGCTGCGACTGCGCGCGACCCCGGCGGCGACGAGCGTGTCCAGCACGCGCCGTTCCTGCTGCCGCAGGCGGGTCATGACGGGGATCGAAAGGGTGGTGAACATCACTGTCCGGCCCTCGCAGGAGACCCCCCAGGAGACCTTCCGGCGGAAGCGTTGCTCGGCTTCCCGGGCGATCTCGACGCGCCGCTCCCTGGTCTCCTCCCTGAACCGCTGGAAGGCGCCCTCCAGCAAGGCGGTCCGCTCGGCCTCCGAGGCCGCCTCGCCCACGGCGGGCACGGACAGCGTGCCGATCACCGCGATCTCCTCGCGGTCGATGACGAACTCCTGCCCGGAGAACCACTCCTGCGGCAGGCGTCCGGTGAACCATGACGCGATCACTGATTCATCTGTTTCCATGTAATCAGAATTACACCACTACGGCGCAAGCTCAAGAGGGAATTGTTGACAGCGGCCATCTTTTGAGAGTTACTATCAATTCATGTCTACTATCACTTCTTCGCGACGCTGGTGGGCGCTCGGCGCCCTGGTGCTGAGCGTCCTGGTCATCGGCCTGGACCTCACCGTCCTGAACGTCGCGCTCCCCACGCTCGCCACCGAGCTCGGCGCGAGCACCGGCGACCTGCAGTGGATCGTGGTCGCCTACATGGTGGTGTTCGCGTCCCTGCTGCTGCCCGCCGGAGCCCTGGGCGACCGGTTCGGCCGCAAGCGCATGCTCCTGGCCGGGCTCGCCGCGTTCGGCATCGCCTCGGCCGTCGCCACGTACGTCGGCGACGCGGGGTGGCTCATCGCCATGCGAGCGCTCATGGGCGCCGGCGCCGCGATGATCATGCCGCTGTCGACGTCGATCCTGCCCGTGATCTTCCCGCCGCACGAGCGGGCCCGCGCCATCGCCGCCTGGACCGCCGGCATGGCCCTGGGGCTGCCGCTCGGCCCCATCGTCGGCGGCTACCTGCTCGACCACTTCTGGTGGGGCTCGATCTTCCTGATCAACATCCCCGCGGTGGCGGTGGCCGTCGTGGCCGTGGCCTTCCTGATCCCCGAGTCGAAAGACCCCTCCGCCTCGCGGGTCGACCTGCCGGGCGGGCTGCTGTCCATGGCCGGCCTGGGCGCGCTGGTGTACGGGGTGATCCAGGCGCCTCAGGACGGCTGGGGAGACCCCGTGGTGCTCGCCACGGTCGTCGGCGGACTGGCGCTGCTGGCGCTCTTCGCGATCGTCGAGGCCAGGATGCGCGCCCCCATGCTGGACCCCGGCCTGTTCCGCCAGCGGGTCTTCCTGTGGGGAGCCATCGGAGCGACCTTCATCTCCCTGGCGATGACCGGCGTGCTGTTCGTCGTCCCGCTGTACCTGCAGGCCGTCCTCGGCTTCGACGCGTTCGAGACCGGCCTGCGCGTCGTCCCCATGATCGGCGGGCTGATGGCCGGCGGCCTGACCGGCGAGCGGCTGCTTCCCCGCGCGGGGCTGCGGCGACTGATGACCGCCGGGCTGGTGCTCCTGGCGGCCGGCCTCGGCATGGGGGCGACGACCGGAGTCTCGGACGGGTACGGCTGGACCGCCGCCTGGCTCGCGATCGCGGGGGTGGGCGTCGGCATGGCGATGGTGCCCGCCATGGACGGCGTCCTCGCCACACTGCCGGAGGACCGTACCGGCTCGGGCTCCGGCGCCCTGCAGGCCCTGCGGCAGGTCGGCAGCGCCGTGGGGGTCGCCCTGCTGGGCGGCGTGCTGTCCGCCCTGTACATCGCGCACCTCCCCGCCGGCGCCCCGGAGGCCGCGCGGGACTCGGTCGCGATCGCCGTACGGCTCGGCGACCCGGCGCTGACGGCCGCCGCGCACGACGCCTATGTGTACGGCATGGACCTCGTCCTCGCCCTGTGCGCCGTCCTCTCCCTCCTCACCGCCGCCCTCATGGCCTCCCGCCTCCCCTCCACCACCGAGCGTCCCCCCACCCCCACCCCCCACCAAACCCTCAACCCCCACCCCACCCCCCTCTGACCACAAACCTCCCC